>NZ_JBIQNC010000002.1:28472-57735 GCF_044462705.1 Xenophilus sp. | reverse complement strand
GGCCGCGATGCCGTCGATCAGCGTGTCCATGAAGTTGTCGGCCACCTGCGGGATCGACAGCTTGCCGCTCTCGCTGTACCAGCGCGGCACCCAGTTCAGGGCACCGAACAGCAGCGCCGAGAACATCCCCGGATCGCAGGGGCGGACGCTGCCGTCGGCGATGCCCTCGGTGACGAGGGCGCGCACGGTGCTGTCCAGCCGGCGCTGGAACTGGCGGATGTCGCCGTCGCTGCCGCTGCTCATCTCCAGGGGCCGCTGGCCGACCAGCACCAGGCAGCGGCCGAAGTCGCTGTTCTGCGCCACCGCCAGGCTGCGCACGAAGTCGCGCAGGCGCTGCAGCACGGGCACGCTGCGGTCGCGGGTCTTCTCGATCACGTTGTCCAGGTCGCTGAACGAGAGCATCTGGCACTGGTAGAGGATGCTTTCCTTGTTGGCGACGTAGTGGTAGAGCGTCGCCTTGTGCATGCCGAGCCGTTCGGCGATGTTGTCCAGCGAGGTCGACTCGTAGCCTTTCTCGGCGAACAGTTGCGCCGCCGTGCGCAGGATGGCGATCCGCTTGTCGTCGTGCTTGGTGCCCATCCCCGTCTTCTTGCGGCCCGCGGTGGGGCGCGCACTGGCGGGCGTGCGGCTGGCGGCCGCCGGGGGCAGGCTGAGGGCCTTCGATTTCATGGCCCGCGATTATCCGGAAACCACCCGTGCCGCCACGAGTTCGTCGATCTTCGCCGCCGACAGCCCGATCCGGCCGAGGATCTCGCGCGTGTGCTCGCCCAGCAGCGGTGCGCGATGGCGCACCGCGCCGGGCGTGGACGAGAGCTTGACCGGCACGCCGGGCACCACGGCGGGGCGCGCGCTGCCGGGCTGCTCGACCTCGGGCAGCATCTGGCGGGCCGCGAAGTGCGGGTCGGAGAAGATGTCCTCGGCCGTGTAGATCGGGCTGAAGGGGATGCGGTTGCCGAACAGCTCGCGCAGCTCGGCCTTGGTGCGCGCGGCGGTGAAGCGCTCGATCTCCTCCATCAGCGCGGCGCGGTGCGTCCAGCGCGATTCCTCGTCAGCGAAGCGCGGGTCCTGCGGCAGCTCGGGCCGGCCGATGAGCGCGGCCAGTTCGCGGAACTGCGGGTCGTGCGGCGCGGCCAGCGCGACCACGCCGTCCTTGACGCGGACGGTGTCGAAGGGCGCCATGCCGGGGATGCCGTTGCCGACGGGCACGGGCGACACGCCGCGGAAGCTGTACTGGCTCACGACCAGCTCGGACAGGGCGAGGATGCTGTCGGTCATGGCCACGTCGACGTACTGGCCCTGGCCGGTCGCGCGGGCGTGCCACAGCGCGGCCATGGTGCCGAAGGCCGCGAACAGGCCCGAGACGGTATCGCCGGCGCCGCCGCCCACCTTGACCGGGTGCTCGGGGTCGGTGCCCGTGATGCCCATCCATCCGCCCATCGCCTGCGCGACGATGTCGAAGGCGGGCCAGTCCATGTAGGGGCTGACGCCGCCCACGCGGTCGCCGAAGCCGCGCACGGAGGTGTAGACCAGGGCCGGGTTGATGCTGCGCAGCTGCTCGTAGCCCAGCCCCAGCTTCTCCCGCACGCCGGCGCGGTAGTTCTCCACCAGGGCGTCCGCCGTACCGGCCAACTGCCTGAGCAGCGCCTGGCCTTCCGGGTGCTTGAGGTTCAGCGCCAGGGACTGCTTGTTGCGGTTGCATGCCTGGAACAGGCCGCCGAGCTGCCGCTGGCGGTCGTCGTCCCGGAAAGGGCCCATCCTGCGGAAGAAGTCGCCGTCCAGCGGCTCGACCTTGATGACGTCGGCACCGTGGTCGGCCAGGACCTGCGAGCAGAAGGGCCCGGCGAGCGCGTGTGTGAGATCGAGGACTCGCAGACCTTTGAGGGCACCAGTGGGCATCATGCTTTTCAAAATATCAACCAAACGGTGGGTTGATTATTCCATCGGGCAGCGGCGAGGTAAAGCGGCGTGGAGGAGGGGGCAATCGCGCGCCGCGCTGGCATCGAAGTTGCTTATCAGTCGATCAATTAATTTCTCAAGGGTTAACCCCAGCGTGTGATCGAGGTCAAGGAACTATTCTTTCGCCAAAAATTAATTGATCGTTTAATTTATTAGAGCCGACACGCAGCGCCTCCGATGGCCTGCGCTCGGGTGGGTCTCGTTCAACTGGAGAATGAAATGCACAAGTGGTCCCAAGTGATGTCCCTGGCCGGCCTGTTCGCCGTGTCGGCGCTGGCCAGCGCACAGGAGACGGTGAAGATCGGCGTGATCGAGCCGCTGACCGGCTCGGTCGCCTACAACGGCCTGGCCTCGGTCAACGGCGCCAAGCTGGCGGTGGAGCAGCGCAACGCCGCCGGCGGCGTGCTCGGCCGCAAGGTCGAGCTGGTGATCGAGGACGGCCAGTGCCGGCCCGCCAACTCGGTGAACGCCGCCGAGAAGCTGGTCCAGCGCGACAAGGTGGTGGCGCTGTCGGGCGCCTTCTGCAGCTCGGCCACCGCGGCGGTGATGCCGGTGGCGGAGAAGTACAAGGTGCCGTTCCTGAGCGGCGTGTCGTCCAAGGCCGACCTCACGGAGAAGGGCATGCAGTACTTTTTCCGCTCGGCCGAGACCGACCGCCTCATGTCCAGGACCTTCAGCAAGATCCTCGCGGACAAGCTGCAGCTCAAGTCGGTGGCCTACATCGGCGTCAACGACGACTGGGGCCGCGGCGGCGTGGAGGACTTCTCCAAGGACCTGGAGGCGCTCGGCGTGAAGACCGTGATGAAGGAGTACTTCGACCACGGCGCCACCGACTTCTACACGCTGCTGACCAAGCTGCGCGCGAGCAAGGCCGACGGCGTGTTCGTGGCTGCCGAGACGCAGGACGGCTCCATCCTGGTCAAGCAGTTCAAGGAGTTCGGCCTGAAGACCAAGATCTTCGGGGTGGGCTCCTGGGCCACCGCCGACTTCATCGGCCTGACCGGCGACGCCTCGGAAGGCATCTACGCCGCCGTGCCCTATGCCTCCAGCCTGCCCAGCGAGCGCAACAAGGCCTTCGTCGAGCTCTACAGCAAGGCCTACAAGGAAAAGCCGGGCAAGTACGGCGCCGCCGGCTACAACGCCATGAACATCCTGCTCGACGCCGTCGCGCGGGCCGGCAAGGCCGAGCCGGAGGCCATCCGCGACGCGCTGCGCAAGACCGACTACGCCGCGCCCAACGGCCGCTACCGCTTCACCGACAAGGGCGAGGGCTACGGCTTCGACGTGGTGCTGGTGCAGATCAGCAACCGCGAGCCGAACGTGGTCGCGCAGTCGGCCACCGAGAAGCCCTGAGCCGCGGAACCACTGAAAAACGGGACATCCGACGATGGAACTACTCCCACAGTACCTCGCCAACGGCCTGGTGACCGGTTCGTTCTACGCGCTCTCGGCGCTGGGGCTGACCCTCATCCTCGGCCTGATGCGCGTGGTCAACTTCGCCCACGGCGAGCTCTACATGCTCGGCGGCGTGATGGGCTGGTGGGCCACCACCCGGCTCGGCCTGGACTTCTTCACCGGCCTGGTGCTGGTGGCCGTGGTCATGGGCGCCTTCGGCTGGCTGGTCGACCGCTTCCTGATCGAGCGCATCCGCCACCAGGGCGAGGAGCCCGGCATCCTGCTGACCATCGGCCTGTCGATCTTCCTGGCCAACACGGCCCTGCTGGCCGTGGGCACCGCGCCGCTGAAGGTGGAGGCGCCGATCTCCGCCGGCCCGATGTTCCTCGGCCCGGTGGTGCTCACCAAGCTGCGGGTGTTCGCGGTGCTGGTGTGCGCGCTGCTGATCGTGGCGGCCTGGCTGGTCATCCACAAGACGCGCCTGGGCCGCGCGATGCGCGCGACCTTCCAGGACCCGATGGCGGCGCAGCTGGCAGGCGTGCGCACCGCCAACGTGTACGCGGCGACCTTCGCCATGGGCACGGTGATCGCCTCGATGGCCGGCATGCTGCTCGGCTCCATCTACTCGGCGCAGGTCGCCATCGGCGGCCTGGTCAGCATGAAGGCCTTCGTGGTGGTGATCCTCGGCGGCATGGGCAGCTTCGCCGGCGCGGTCGCGGGCGGCCTGCTGCTGGGCGTGGTCGAGGCGCTGTGGGGCGGCTACGTGGCCACCGGGTGGGTGGACATCATCGGCTTCGCGCTGGTGATCCTCACGCTGGTCTTCCGGCCCTACGGGCTCTTTTCGAAGCGGGCGGAGCGGGCATGAAGTTCGAGAAACACTGTCTCTGGGGCCTGATGGCGCTGGCCGCGCTGCTCCCCCTGCTGGTGCGCGACCAGTACGTGCTGCACATCGCCATCATGGTGCTGTTCTACGCGGTGCTGGCGAGCAGCCTGAACCTGGTGGTCGGCTACGTGGGCGAGTTCTCGCTGGGGCACACGGCCTTCCTCGGCACCGGCGCCTACACGGCGGCGATCCTTTCCACGCAGTACGGCTGGCCGATGTGGGCCACCGTGCCGGCGGCGGGGCTGCTGGCCATGCTCGTGGGCGTGGTGATCGGCGGCATCACGCTGCGGCTGCAGGGCCCGTTCTTCGTGATCGTGACGCTCTCGTTCGCCGAGGTGCTGCGCCTGGCGGCCGACAATTGGATCGCCCTGACCAACGGCCCGATGGGCATCGCCGGCGTCCCGCAGCCCGCGCTGCTGGCCGAGGCGGGCAACCTGGGCGCCAAGCAGTTCTACTACACGGTGGCCTGGCTGCTGCTCGCGCTCACGCTCTACCTGAGCTTCCGCTTCGTGTACTCGAACGCCGGCCGCGCGGCGGTGGCGGTGCGCGAGAACCGCTACGTGGCGCAGTCCATCGGCATCCAGCCGCTGCACTACTCGATGCTCGCGCTGGTGCTGGGCGCCCTGTTGTCGGGCATGGCCGGCGGCTTCTATGCCCACTACATCTCCTTCGTCGGGCCCGAAGTGTTCCGCTTCGCCTTCATGGTGAGCATGATCATCATGGTGCTCGTCGGCGGCAAGGGCACGCTGGTGGGGCCGCTGATCGGCGCGCTGCTGGTGACCTTCCTGGAGGAATACCTGCGCGAGGCCAAGGAGCTGCGCCTGTCGATCTTCGGCCTGGCCGTGATCGCGATCGTGCTCTTCCTGCCGCGCGGGCTGATGGGCTTCGTCGTCCAGTGGCGCGCGTCGCGCAGGGCCGACGCGCCCAAGGTCGCGGTGGCGCCTTCGCAGCCGGAGAGGAGGGCGGCATGAACGCGATCCAGGCCAGGAAGACGCCGCGCGCGCTGGAGGTGCGCGGCCTGGGCAAGTCCTTCGGCGGCATCCATGCGGTCAGGGACATCAGCTTCGACGTGCAGTCCGGCGAGATCGTCGGCCTGATCGGCCCCAACGGCGCCGGCAAGACCACCTGCTTCAACCTGATCACCGGCTTCTACGCGCCCAGCGCCGGCCGCGTGCGCTTCGGCGGCACGGACGTGACGGGGCGCAAGCCCTACCACATGGCCCGGATGGGCATCGTGCGCAGCTTCCAGAAGACCAACATCCTGAAGTCGCTCACGGTGTTCGAGAACGTGCTCACCGGGCACTACATGGAGGCGCGCCAGCCGCTGTGGCGCACCTTCTTTCCGGGCCGCGCGGTGCGCGTCGCGGAAGCGGCGGCGCGCGAGAGCGCCGAGCGCATCGTGCGCACCATGGGCTTGGCGCACCGCATGGACGCGCCGGCCTCGGTGCTGTCGTGCGGCGAGCTGCGCCTGCTCGAAGTGGCGCTGGCGCTGGCCGCCAAGCCCGAGATCCTGATGCTCGACGAGCCGGCGGCCGGCCTGAACAGCCAGGAGGCGCGCCAGTTCGGCGAGATCCTGAAGACGGTGCGCGGCACGCTGGTGGAGTCGATCCTGATCGTGGAGCACAACATGGGGCTGGTGATGGGCGTGTCGGACCGGGTGGTGGTGATGCACTTCGGCCAGAAGCTGGCCGAGGGAACGCCGGCCCAGGTGCAGTCCGACAGCAAGGTGGTCGAGGCGTATCTCGGCGGAGGAAGGAAGGCATGAGCGCGGTCCTCGAGCAACGTGAAACGCACGCCAGCAGGCTGACAGGCAGCGAGCCGGGATCGCCCGTGCTGGAGCTGCGCGACCTGCACGTGAGCTACGGCAGGACCGCGGCGCTGCACGGCGTGAACCTGCGCGTGATGCCCGGCGAGGTGGTGGCCCTGATCGGCGCCAACGGCGCAGGCAAGAGCACCACGCTGAGGGCCATCTCGGGCCTGCTCAAGCCCACGCGCGGCGAGATCGTGTTCCAGGGCCGCAGCATCGGCGGCCTGGCCGCCGACCGCGTGGTGGCGCAGGGCATCGCCCAGTCGCCCGAGGAGCGGCACGTGTGGCCGGCCATGACGGTGGACGAGAACCTCTCGATGGGCGCCTACCTGTGCAAGGGCAAGGCGGAGGTCCAGCGGCGCATGGGCCTGGTCTACGAGCGCTTTCCGCGCCTGAAGGAGCGCCACAGGCAGCTGGCGGGCACCCTCAGCGGCGGCGAGCAGCAGATGCTGGCCATCGGCCGCGCGCTCATGTCCGAGCCGCGCCTGCTGCTGCTGGACGAGCCCAGCCTGGGCCTGAGCCCGCGCATGGCCGAGGAGGTGTTCGAGTTCGTGCGCGAGATCAACGCCCACGGCGTGACGGTGATGCTGGTGGAGCAGAACGTGCACAACGCGCTGTCGGTCGCCACGCGCGCCTACGTCTACGAGACCGGCCGCGTGGTGGCCGAGCGCGAGGCTTCGCGCCTGCTGGAAGACCCTGAACTGCTCAGTGCCTACCTGGGCGGCTGAGCGATGGAGGAGGGTGCCTGCGCACCCTTTTCTCGGCCCTCTCAATTAATTGAACACTTATTTAACCAACGGGTCGAGCGTACTGCCGGCCCACCGGATCAAGGAGTAGCAAGGACATGACCAAGACAATGCGAGTGGGGATCGTCGGCGGCGGCATCGGCGGCGTGGCCCTGGCGCGCGCGCTGCGCCTGCGCGGCATCGACGCCTGGGTGTTCGAGCGCGCGGGCGCCTTCGGCGAGATCGGCGCGGGCGTGCAGATGACGCCCAATGCCGCCAAGGTGCTGCGGGCACTGGGCCTGGGCGACGCGCTGGCGCGCATCGGCTTCCTGCCCGAGGCCATGGTCGGCCGCAACTGGGACGACGCGCGCGAGCTGTTCCGCACCCCGCTGCGCGAGGTGTGCCCGAACCTGTTCGGCGCCGACTTCTGGCACGTGCACCGCGCGGACCTGCACGCCATCCTCTGCGAGGGCATCCCGACCGACCGCGTGCGCTTCGACGTGTCGTGCACCGGCGTGACGCAGGACGCCGGCAAGGCCGTGGCGCACTTCGACGACGGCACGCGCTTCGAGGCCGACCTCATCGTGGGCGCCGACGGCATCCACTCGGCGGTGCGCGACGCGCTGTGGGGCAGGACGGCGTCGCAGTACACCGGCCACATGTGCTGGCGCGCGCTGGTGCCGGTCGAGCATCGTCCCTTGCCCTTCGTGAGCCCCGACGCCTCGTTCTGGATGGGCCCCAAGGCGCACATCGTCACCTACTACGTGAAGGGCGGCGCCGCGGTGAACATCGTCGCCGTCAACGAGAGCGCCGACTGGGTGACCGAGTCGTGGACCGAACCCAGCACGCGCGAGGAGCTGCTGGCCGCCTACGAGGGCTGGCACGGGAACATCGTGCGCCTGTTCGAGAAGACCGACGCGCAGCAGATCTTCAAGTGGGGCCTGTTCGACCGCGACCCGATGGCGCAGTGGTCGCAGGGCCGCGTCACGCTGCTGGGCGACGCCGCGCACCCGATGCTGCCCTTCCTGTCGCAGGGCGCCGCCATGGCCATCGAGGACGCCTACGTGCTGGCCGCCGCGCTGTCGCACTTCGGCGGCGACCTGGACGGCGCCCTGCGCGCCTACGAATCCGAGCGCCGCCCCCGCACCGCCCGCGTGCAACTGGAGGCGCGCGAGCGCGGCCGCACCTACCACCTCTCGACGCCCGAGGAGCAGAAGAAGCGCGACGAGGAGTTCCGCAAGGCCCAGGCCAAGGACCCGAACGCGGTCGGCATCAAGGCCGAATGGGTCTATTCCTACGATGCCACCCGCTGCATCGAGCGCTTCGACGAAAGCGCGGAACCGGCGGTGGCCTGAGCCCGGGAGCGTGGACATGACGAGCAGGACCCACTTCCGCATCGGGCAGATCGTGCCCAGTTCCAACACGACGATGGAGACCGAGATCCCCGCCATGCTGCGCCTGCGCGAGCAGGTGCGGCCCGAGCGCTTCACCTTCCACTCGGCGCGCATGCGCATGAAGCACGTCAACAAGGAGGAGCTGGCGGCGATGGACGCCGAGTCCGACCGCTGCGCGCTGGAGCTGAGCGACGCGCGCGTGGACGTGCTGGGCTACGCCTGCCTGGTGGCCATCATGGCCATGGGCCGCGGCTACCACCGCCAGTCGCAGTCTCGCCTGAGCGCCGCCACCGCGGGCAACCAGGGCGAGGCGCCGGTCATCACCAGCGCCGGCGCGCTGGTCGATGCGCTCAAGGCGATGGGCGTGAAGCGCATCGCGCTGGTGGCGCCCTACATGGTGCCGCTGACCCGGCTGGTCATCGACTACATCGAGCACGAGGGCTTCGAGGTGGCCGACTGGCGCGCGCTGGAGATCCCCGACAACCTGGAGGTCGGCCGCCACGACCCGGCGAAGCTGCCCGGCATCGTCGCCGGGATGAAGACCGGCGACGTGGACGCCATCGTGCTGTCGGCCTGCGTGCAGATGCCCTCGCTGCCGGCCATCGCGCAGGTCGAGGCGGCCACCGGCAAGCCGGTCGTCACCGCGGCGGTGGCCACCACCTACGCCATGCTCACCGCCCTGGGGCTCGAGCCGGTGGTGCCAGGCGCCGGCGCACTGCTGTCGGGCGCGTATCCGAAGAAAGGAGGCACGGCATGAGCGGTGCCAGCACTTTCCTCTACGGCGCGCACGTGCATGCCAACGGTATCCGCCAGCACTACCTGCGCTTCTGCCCCGGCGAGGCGGCGGTGCCGGGCCGCGACGCCATCGTCCTGATCCCGGGCATCACCAGCCCGGCGGTCACCTGGGGCTTCGTGGCCGAGCGCTTCGGGCGCCACTTCGACACCTACGTGCTCGACATCCGCGGCCGCGGTCTGAGCGAGGCGTCCGACGCGCTGGACTACAGCCTCGACGCGCAGGCAGCCGACCTCAACGCCTTCGCCGGCGCGCTGGGCCTTCACCGCTACGCCTTCGTCGGCCACTCGATGGGCGGGCGCATCGCGATCCGCGCGGCATCGAGGCAGCCGGCCGGCCTGACCCGGCTGGTGGCGGTCGACCCGCCGGTCTCCGGCCCGGGTCGCCGCCCCTACCCGGCACAACTGCCGTGGTACGTGGACTCGATCCGCCAGGCCCGCCGCGGCATCAGCCTGGAGCAGATGCGCGCGTTCTGCCCCACCTGGACCGAGGCGCAACTGCGCCTGCGTGCCCAGTGGCTGCACACCTGCGACGAACGCGCCATCGTCACCAGCTTCGATGCCTTCCAGACGGACGACATCCATGCCGACCTGCCGCGCATCGCGGTGCCGCTGATGCTGATGAGCGCCGAGCGCGGCGATGTGGTCCGCGAGGAGGACGTGCGCGAGATCCGCGCCCTGGTGCCCGGCCTGCACGAGCACCGCGTGGCCGGCGCCGGCCACATGATTCCCTGGGACAACGAGGAAGGCTTCTACCGCGCCTTCGGCGACTTCCTCGGCGCCCCCCTGACCTGAACCCGTCACGCAGGAGATTTTTGTCATGGCCATCTGCGATACCGAACTGATCCGCGCCTGGACCCAGGTGCTCACACTGTCCAGGCTCGAGACCGGCGACGCCGTCACCGTACTGACCAGCGACCACACGCACCCGCAGACGCTGCGCTGCGCGATCACCGCCGCCACCATGATGGGCGCCTGCGTGAGCCGGCTGGACCTGCCGCCGGTCAACGGCGAGAAGGCGCTCAGCCGCGACACGCTCGCCTACCTGGGCACCACGCCGCTCACCGGCAACCGCGCCGCCATCGCGGCGCTCAAGGCCAGCGACCTGGTGCTGGACCTGATGACACTGCTGTTCTCGCCCGAGCAGCACGAGATCCTGGCCTCCGGCACCAAGATCCTGCTGGCGATGGAACCGCCCGAGGTGCTGGCGCGCATGGTGCCCACTCTGGAGGACTATCACCGCGTGCAGGCCGGCGTCGCGCTGCTCGAGGGCAGGCGCGAGATGCACGTGACCTCCGCCGCCGGCACCGACCTGCGCCTGCCGCTGGGCGAGTACCCGGTGACGGCCGAGTACGGCTTCGTCGACCAGCCCGGCCGATGGGACCACTGGCCCAGCGGCTTCGCCTTCACCTGGCCGAACGAGGGCGGGGCGCAGGGCCGCATCGTGCTGGCCAAGGGCGACGTGCTGCTGCCGATGAAGAACTACGTGGGCGAGCCCATCATGCTCACGGTGAAGGACGGCTTCGTCACTGCCATCGAGGGCGACGCCGAGGCCGAGCTGCTGCGCGAGTACATCGAGTCCTTCGCCGACCCCGAGGCCTATGCCATCTCGCACGTGGGCTGGGGCCTGCAGAAGCGCGCCTTCTGGTCCACCCTCGGCCTGTACGACCGCGAGGCCACGCTGGGCATGGACGCGCGCGCCGTCAGCGGCAACTTCCTGTTCTCGCTCGGCCCCAACAACGAGGCCGGCGGCAGCCGCACCACGGCGTGCCACATCGACATCCCGATGCGGCGTTGCAACGTCTTCGTCGACGGCCTGCAGGTGGTGAACGACGGCAAGGTGGTGGAGTCGCTGATGCAGCCGCAGAAGGCGCCGGCGCAGGAGGAGCCCGCCCATGCGTGACGAGTCGCAGGTTTACCAGCGCCAGGGCTTCGGCGCCGGGCTGGGCGTGCAGCCGCCCATCGGCCTCCTGATCGTGGACTTCGTGAACGGCTTCGCCGACCCCGGCACCTTCGGCGGCGGCAACATCCCGGCCGCGATCGACCGCACCGTGGGCCTGCTGGCGACCGCGCGCGAGCGCGGGTGGCCGGTGGCGCACAGCCGCATCGTCTACGCCGACGACGACAGCGACGCCAACATCTTCAGCGCCAAGGTGCCCGGCATGCTGGGCCTGAAGGAGCATTCGCCCGCGAGCGCCATCGTCGATGCGCTCGCGCCCGCGGCGGGCGAGCGGGTGGTGCGCAAGAACGTGCCCTCGGCCTTCTTCGGCACCGACCTGGCGCCCTGGCTCACGCAGCGCGGCGTGCGCACGCTGCTGGTGGCGGGCTGCGTCACCAGCGGCTGCGTGCGCGCCAGCGTGGTCGACGCCATGTGCTGGGGCTTCCGCCCGGTGGTGGTGGAGGACTGCGTGGGCGACCGCGCCATCGGCCCGCACGAGGCCAGCCTGTTCGACATGCGGCAGAAGTACGCGGACGTGCTGAGCCTGGAGGCGCTGCGCGGGCTGCTGCCCGCCTAGCTGCGCGGCAGGGGGCGGGGCGGGGAGGGTGCCTCAGCGCGCCTGGAAGCCGCCCACCACGAAGCGGCTCACCTGGTCGATCAGCGCCTCGGTGTCCTCGGGGTCGTACAGCCCCTTGGGCGTCATCTCCTCCATGCGGTGCGTGTCCGAGAAGGCGTAGAGGTAGGTGCCGACCATCAGCGTCACGCGCCAGTAGGCGTCCAGCTCGCCCAGTTGCGGCAGCGCCAGCCGGAAGGCATCCACGTAGCGCTGCGTCGACGAGCCGTAGGCGTGCGTGCGCAGCTTGTACGAGATCTCCGGCGGCTCGGTGTGCAGCCGGGCCTGCAGGCGCAGGAAGGCCCGGCCCTGCGGCGTGGAGCGCAGGGCCAGCGTGGGCGAGAGGAAGGCGTGCACGATCTCGCGCACCGTGGGCTTGCCCTTGCGGGCCAGCAGCGCCTCCAGCAGCTCGGTCCGCTGCCGCGAGATGACCTGGCCGCGGCGCAGGAAGGTCTCCTCGAACAGCCCGTACTTCGAGCCGAAGTAGTAGCTGATCAGCGCCTGCGTCACGTTGGTGGCCGCGGCGATCTCGCGCAGCGTGGTGCCGGCATAGCCCAGCTCCGCGAACTGCGCCTCGGCGGCGTCCATGATCTCGTCGCGGACGGCGCTCGTTCCCTCCGGCCGGCCCGGTCCTCTTTGCTTGACGCGCGTTGCGCGGTTGGGAGTGCCCGTCGTCGTCGCCATGAAATTAATCGGTTGACCAATAACAACGAGTATATGGCTGCCCCACGGCAGCGGGCGGCCGGGCACCAGCATGGGTAGAAACCCTCGATCTTTCGCGGCCGTGTCAATGCGGGCATTGAAACAATGAAATCGACCCCGCCGATGCGGCTTCCTACGATCGGTCCATCGCATCAATCAATGCATGGAGACACATGTCGAAGCCGGAGACCCAACGCTGGATCGCGATCGCGCGCACAGGTGACGTGGAGCCATCTGACGTGCGTCGCTGCGAGGTGGAGGACCGGTGCATCGCGCTCTTCAACCTCGACGGCCGGCTGTACGCGACGGCCGACATCTGCACGCACGCCCACGCCCACCTGTCGGACGGCTACGTCGACGGCGACACGGTCGAGTGCCCGCTGCACCAGGGCCTGTTCCACATCCCCACCGGCCGCGCCATGTCGCCGCCCGTGACGGAGGACCTGAAGACCTATCCGTTGCGCATCGAGGACGGACAGGTGCTGATCGCGCTCGACGCATAGCGTTAACAGGCCCCAGCCTGCGGCCGGGCGCGGCCCGGCCTTTCCCGAGCGTGCGCCGCCGCATCTTCGCGGCGGCGTGAATGCAAGCCCATCAACCGGAGACAAGAATGAACCTCAAGCCCATGGTGCGCATGGCCAGCCTCGTCCAAGCGTTGTCCGCCGCCGCCCTGGCCGGCGTGGCGGCCGGCGCAGCCGCGCAGACTTCCGTGCACGAGCAGCTCAACACGGTGATCGCCAAGTACGCGAAGGTCGACGAGAAGTCGATGACCAATCCCGCCGTCAAGGCCATCTTCGCCAAGGACGGCTTCGCGCAGGAGCTCGAGGCCTACCCGGTGGGCAAGCTTGCCGACGGCTTCGTGTGGAAGCCCGGCATGGGCGCCTCCTTCGTCGGGCCCTACAGCAAGCTGCCGATCAAGGCGCCGTTCACCGACTACCTGCCGCTGCCGGACGGCCCGGTGCTCGATCCGAAGAAGACCTACCGCATCGGCTTCGTCTTCCACGGCTTCAACCACTCGTGGCTGGTCAGCCTCGCCGACACCGCCGCGTGGGAGGCCGCGCGCCACCCCAACGTGCAGATCGACGTCATCGACGCCCAGTACGACGACAACAAGATGGCGCAGGTCATCGACACCTGGGTCACCAAGAAGTACGACGGCATCGTCCTGTGGCCGCAGCGCGAGGCGCCGATGGGGCCGCCGGTGGACCGCGCGATCGCGGCCGGCATCCCGGTGGTGAGCGTCGACCGCCGCACCTCCTCCGACAAGGTCAGCTCCGAGGTCACGGGCAACTTCTACGCCAACGGCGTGCAGCAGGGCATGTACCTGAACGAGGTGCTGAAGGGACAGGGCAACCTGGTGCTGACGCGCAAGGACCTGGGCAGCACCGCCGACTCGATCCGCGCCGGCGGCTTCCTGCAGGTGATCGGCGGCAGCCCCGGCTACAAGATCCTGGGCTCCTACCACGTCAACAGCGACCGCACGCTGACCTTCAAGACCACGGCCGACGCGATGCAGGCCTTCAAGGAGGTCAGCGCGGTCTACACGGCGGGCGGCGAGGAGGCGATGGGCGCGCTCGACGCCATCCGCGAGGCCAAGCGCCTGAACAGCGCGCCCGGCGGCAAGAAGATCGTGATCGTCGCGGACGACGATTCCAAGGAGATCATGCGCGAGGTCAAGGCCGGCAACATCGACATGGTGGCCCCCTACACGCCGCTGATCGGCGACCTCGGCGTGCGCGCGGTCATCCGCCACATCGGCTTCAAGGCCGGCCTGCTGAAGGAGGCGCCGCCGAAGCTGATCCTCACGCCCAACCTGCCGATGATCACGAAGACGAAGATGACGATCGAGGGCGTGCAGACGCTGACGCCGGACGAGTGGCCCTACGCCTTCGGCCCGGACAAGCCCGCGGCCGGACAGTAAGCGGGTCCGTGTTCCACCCAGCCACACCGGAAGAAGCCAGGATGGAAACCACCGTAGCGGCCGACCGCCTGCCCGCCGCCGCGGCGCAGGCCGGTGCATCGCCCCGGCAGCGCCTGAGCCTCGACGCTGTCGCGGGCCGCGTCGCGCTGCTGGTCCTGCTCGTCGCGGCCGCCTCGGTGTTCCAGCCGGCGTTCGCGACGGCCGAGAACGCCCGCACCGTGCTGCTCGCCGTCTCGACGGTGGGCGTGATGGCGCTCGGCATGGCGCTGGTCCTGCTGGCCGGCGAGCTGGACCTGTCGATCGGCGGCGTCGCGGTGATCTCGGGCGTGGTCGGCGGCATGCTGCTGCCGAGCGGCTCGGTGGCGCTGGTCGTCGCCGGCGTGCTGGCGACCGGCGTGGCGTGCGGCCTGGTCAACGGGCTGCTCGTGACCCGGCTGCGCGTGCCTTCGCTGATCGTCACCCTGGGCATGCTCGGCGTGCTGCGCGCGCTGGCCAACATCCTGTCCGGCGGGCAGGCGATCTACCCGGAGGGCAGCGCGGGCTACCTGTGGTTCGGCCGGGGCGCGGTGCTGGGCATCCCGGTGCCGGTGTGGGTGTTCTCGATCGCCGCCGCGGCGGCGATCGTGCTGACCCGTCACGCGCGGTTCGGCCGCGCGCTGTACGCGGTCGGCGGCAACGCCACGGCGGCGGGGCTGTCGGGCATCCGTGTCGACCGCGTGCGGTTGCTGGTGTTCGTCGCCAGCGGCCTGGCGGCCGCGCTGGCCGGGCTGCTGGAGACGGCGCGCCTGGCCTACATCGGGCCGGCCGGCTTCACCGGCATCGAACTCAGCGTGATCGCGGTGGCGACGCTCGGCGGCGTGTCGCTCGCCGGCGGGCGCGGCACCATCGAGGGGACCCTGCTCGCGGCGCTGATCATCGGCGTGGTGAACAACGCGCTGAACATCGCCGGCGTGAGCAGCTACGTCCAGCAGATCGTCACTGCCGCCGTGATCCTGCTCGTGGTGCTGCCCGACAGCCTGCAGCGCAAGGAGCGGGAAGCATGAGCGCACTGCCGTTGACCCGGCCCGAACCCGGCAGCGACGCGCATGCGGGCTCCGCGGCCGCCGCGGTGCTGCGCCAGCCGATGCTGTGGCTGCTCGTCGCCCTGCTGGCTGCCGGCGCGCTCAGCTCGCCGTACTTCCTGAGCGCCGACAACATGGCGAACCTGCTGCGGCAGGTGGCGGTGTTCGGCCTGCTCGCGCTGGGCATGAACCTCGTCATGCTGACGGGCCGCATCGACCTGTCGGTCGGCGCGACGATGGTCTTCAGCGTGATCGCCGCGGTGGAGATCATGGTCGTGGCCGGCGGCATGCTCGACGTGCGCATGATGGGCCGCGGCAACACCTACGTCGGCCCCGTGGCGCCGGTGGCGGCGCTGACGCTGGCCGTCGGCGCGCTGGTGGGGCTGTTCAACGGGCTGGGTGTGGCCTGCGGGCGCGTCGCGCCGTTCATCATGACGCTGGTGACGCTCAGCGCGCTGCGCGGCCTGAGCTACGTGCTCTCCAACGGCCGCCCGTACTACCTGCGCAGCGACGCCTACCGCTGGCTCGGCGAGGCCCGGGTCGGACCGGTGCCGGTGGCGGCGCTCGTGCTGCTCGCGGTGTTTGCCGTGTTCGCCTGGCTGCTGCATGCCCATCTTGCCGGCAAGCGGATCTACGCCATCGGCGGCGACGAGAAGACGGCGCGCTTCGCGGGCGTGCGCGTGGGCCGGTGGCTGGTGGCCGTCTACGTCGCGAGCGGGCTGTGCGCCGCGCTGGCCGGGCTGATCCTGACCTCGCGCGCCAACTCGGTCGATGCGCCCATGGCCACCGGCTACGAGCTCAGCGCGATCGCCATCGCGGTGCTCGGCGGCACCAGCCTGATGGGCGGGCACGGGTCGCCCTGGCGGACGCTGTGCGCCGCGTTCGTCTTCGCGGCCGGCCTGAACCTGCTGACGCTGCACGACGTGAGCGCGTGGTACCAGGACCTGATCATCGGCGTCGTGCTGATCGCCGCCGTCGCGGCGGCCTCGGCGATGCAGCGCCGCGGCGCATGAAGAGAAAACCCCCATCCAAGGAGACGAAGACATGGCCCGCACCCTGATGCTCGGCATCGACATCGGCACCACCAACGTGAAGGCGGTGGTGCTGGACACGCAGACGAACAAGGTGGTCGCCACCGGCTCGCGCGAGCACCCGCTCTTCCACCCGCAGCCGGGCTGGGCCGAGCAGGACCCGAACAACTACTGGAAGGCGGTGGTCGCGTCGATCCGCCAGTGCCTGGACAAGGGCCAGTTCGCCGATGCGATCGGCGGCGTGGCGATCTCCGGCCTGGTGGGCGTGACGCTGCCGGTGGACCAGGCGGGCCGGCCGCTGCGCGACGCGATGATCTGGATGGACGCGCGCTCCGAGCGCGAGTGCACCGAGATCCGCGAGCGCGTGGGGGAAGACACGATCAACCGCATCAACGGCAACCGCGTCGCGCCCTGGTTCATCGAGCCGAAGGCGCTGTGGATCAAGAACCACCAGCCGCACGTCTTCAACGCGACGCACAAGTTCCTCTCGCCCGCGGGGTACTGCACCTTCCGCATGACGGGGACCTTCTCGATCAACACCGGCGACGCCGGCCTGTTCTATCCCTACGAGTACAAGAAGTACCGCTGGAACGAGACCGTGGCCGACGCCATCGGCGTGCCCATCGACAAGTACCCGCGCATCTACCAGTCGCACGAGGTGGTCGGCGAGATCACGCGCCTGGCCTCGGAGGAGACGGGGCTGCCGGTCGGCATCCCGGTGGTCGCCGGCGGCACCGACATCAGCTCGGCGGCGCTGGGCGCCGGCGTCACCCAGGCGGGGCAGGCCTACTACTCGATGGGCACCGGCTCCAACCTCGGGATCATGATCCCGACCGAGCAGGACGTGGACGAGTTCCGCATCCTGAAGTGGCCGCACGTGCTGCCCGGCCTCACGATGTTCGACGCGCCGATGGCCTTCACCGGCGCCTCGCTGAAGTGGTTCCGCGACAACTTCGGCTCGGTCGAGTGGCAGGTGGCCGAACGCGTCGGCCAGAACGTGTTCGACCTGTTCACCGCCGAGGCGGAGCGGGTCGCGCCCAACGCCGACGGCCTGCTGTACCTGCCGTACCTCGGCAATTCACTGGCGCCCAACTGGAACTCGAACGCCTGCGGCACCTTCTTCGGCGTGCGCGCCGGCACCACGCGGGCGCACTTCATCCGCGCGCTGGTCGAGGGCGTGGCCTTCGACCTCTATTCGAACGTCCGCATCGCCCAGTCGGCGGGCGTGAAGCTCGACCGGCTGATCCTCAACGGCGGCCCGACCAAGAGCCGCTTCTGGAACCAGATCACCGCCAACGTGGTGAACCTGCCGCTGGACATCCCCGACGTCAACGAGGCGGCGCCGCTGGGCGACGCGATCCTCGCCGGCGTGGGCGCGGGCATCTACCGTGACCCCTGCGAGCCGGTGCCGCAGATCGCGACCATCAAGCAGACCATCGAGCCCGACGCCGCGATGCACCAGCGCTACGCCGAGTTCTTCGCGCTGTGGCAGGCGGTGTTCCAGGACCTGCAGGGCGCGATGGACCGGCAGCACGCGCTGCTCGACCGCTACCGCCTGGGCCAGGGCGCCTGACGATGTCGGCCATCGGGGCGGCGACTCCGCTGCTGGAGGTGCGCGGCATCGGCAAGCGCTTCGGCGCCGTGGCCGCGCTGCAGGACGTGAGCTTCGACGTGCGGCCCGGCGAGGTGCATGCGCTGGTGGGTGAGAACGGCGCCGGCAAGTCGACGCTGCTGGCCATCGTCAACGGCCTGCAGCAGCCCGACGAGGGCGAGCTCTTCCTGCTCGGGCGGCCGACTCGGCTGGCCGGCCCGCTGCAGGCACGCCGCAGCGGCCTCGCTCTGGTGCACCAGGAGCTGGCCCTGTGCCCGAACATGACGGTGGCCGAGAACCTGTTCCTCGGCCAGGAGCCGCGCAACGCGCTCGGCCGCATCGACGGCGCGCTGATGCACCGGCGCAGCGCGGAGCTGCTGAAGCGCCTCGGCGCGCGGATCTCGCCGCAGCAGCGCGCCGCGACGCTGTCGCTCAGCGAGCGGCAGCTGGTCGAGATCGGCAAGGCGCTGGCCGGCCAGCCGCGGGTGCTGGTGCTCGACGAGCCGACCGCCTCGCTGACCGACGAGCACGTCGCGCTGCTGCTGCAGACGGTGGAGCGGCTGCGCGCCGAAGGCCTCGGCATCGTCTACGTCTCGCACCGGCTGGAGGAGGTGCTTCGCATCGCCGACCGCATCACGGTGCTGCGCGACGGCCGGGTCGCCGCGCGCTTCGGCGCCGGCGAGGCGAACGAGCAGAAGCTGATCCGCGCCATGGTCGGGCGCGAGCTCGGCGAGCGCTTCCCGCCGCGCCAGGCGCCCGCGCGCGGCGCGAAGCTCATCGAGGCCGTGGGCCTCGGGCTGCGCGGCCGCTACCGCGGCATCGACCTGGCCGTGCATGCCGGCGAGATCGTCGGCATCGCGGGTCTGATGGGCTGCGAGCGCGAGAGCGTGATCCGCACGCTGTTCGGGCTGCACGCACCCGACGAGGGCGAGCTGCGGGTGCGCGGGCGGCCGATGCGCTTCGCCGGCGTGGGCGATGCCATCGAGGCCGGCATCGCCTACCTGCCGGCCGACCGCAAGGCCGAGGGGCTGGTGCTCGGCATGTCGGTGTACGACAACCTCACGCTCGGCACGCTGGCGCCGCTCTCGCGCCTGGGCCTGGTGTCCCGGCAGCGGCAGCAGCGCCGGGGCGGGGCGCTGATCGAGCAGTTGCGGATCAAGGCGCCGGCGCCGCACCGCGGCGTGGTCAACCTGTCGGGCGGCAACCAGCAGAAGGTGGTGCTCGGCAAGTGGATGGCACGCGGCGCCGACGTCTGGATCGTCGAGGAGCCGACGCGCGGCGTCGACGTCGGCGGCAAGCAGCACATCTGGGAGGCGCTGCACGGGCTCTCGGCCGAAGGCAAGGCGATCCTGGTGGTCTCCAGCGAGCTGCCCGAGCTGATGGGGCTGTGCGACCGCATCGCGGTCATGAGCCGCGGCCGGATCACGGGCGAGTTCGAGCGCGCGGCCTTCGACCCCGACGCCATCGCCCGCTGCGCCGTGGCGGCCTGACAGGGCAGGGCGGCCGGCGAGGCGCCGCCGATCAATGGGCACGTTCACACAATGAATTGGCCGCCGGCGGGCGTGCCTCCTAGCATCGATCCAGTCTGCCGGCGAGGCGCCGCGCATGGCCATGGCGCCCGGGCAGACGAGTCCACCACTTTGAGGAAGACATTCGATGAGCGACACCACGTTCGGCCGCATGGGGACACAGGAATGGTCCCTGACCGGGCCGGAGAAGATTCCCCGCCAGACGCTCAAGGCGCTGCGGGAGCGCAGCAACGGCCCGGGCCTCGCGCACCTGGCGATCCACGCGCTGGCGCTGCTGGCCACCGGCACGCTCGTGTACCTGGCGAAGGACGTCTGGTGGACCTGGCTGCTGGCGTCCTTCGTGCACGGCACGGTGATCGTGCTGCTGTTCGCGCCGCTGCACGAGTGCTCGCACGGCACGGCCTTCCGCACGCGCTGGCTGAACACCGCCGTCGGCATGCTGGCCGGCCTGATCAGCATGCGGCCCTTCCTGTACTTCAAGTACCGCCACACGGCCCACCACACCTACACCCAGCACGACGCGCTGGACCCGGACATCGTGCCCTTCCCGGACTCGATGCGCGCCTACTTCGCGATGATCCTCGGCGCCTCGTTCTGGCCGAAGATGCTGGGCACCCTCTGGCGCGGGACGACGGGGCGCTTCAGCGCGCTGGAGCTGTCGTTCATCCCGGCCAGCGACGTGCGCCGCGTGAGCTGGGAGATCCGGGGCGCGGTGCTGGTGTACCTGCTGGTCGCGGCCGCCTCGATCGCGCTGCATTCGTGGGCGGCGGTGCTCTACTGGCTCTTCCCGCGCTTCATCGGCGAGCCGGTGCTGCGCGCCATCCGCATGGCCGAGCACACGGGTGCCGAGGAAAGCCCGAACCTGCTCGCCAACACGCGCACCACGCTGGCCAACCCCGTGTTCAGGACGCTGTACTGGAACATGCCCTACCACGCGGAGCATCACGTCGCGTCGTCGGTGCCCTTCCATGCGCTCGGCCGCCTGCACCGCGAGCTGAGGCCGCACCTGGGCTGCCTGTCGACGAGCTACTGGCAGGTGCACCGCGAGATCGTCGGCCAGGTGCTGCACGGCCGGCGCGGGCAACGCGAGGCCGTGCGGCCGTGAACGGGCGCGTGCTCATCGTCGGCGCCGGCCAGGCGGGCGGGCGCACCGCGCAGGCGCTGCGGCGGCTGGGCCATGCCGGTCCGGTGACGCTCGTGGGCGACGAGGCGCTGCCGCCCTACGAGCGGCCGCCGCTGTCGAAGGAAGTGCTGCTCGGCCGCGCCGAGCCCGCATCGCTGCTGCTGATGCAGGACGCGGGCTGGAGCGAGCTCGGCGTCGAACTGCGCCGTTCGGCGCGCGCCGTGGCGATCGAGCGCGGGGCACGCCGGGTGCGGCTGGACGACGGCAGCACGCTGGACTACGACCACCTCGTCCTGGCGACCGGCGCGCGGCCGCGCGCGTTCCCGGGGCCGGTCGAGCCGGGCGCCGAACTGCTGTACCTGCGCACCCTCGACGATGCCCTGCGGCTCGCGCCGCGCCTGTCGCCGGGGCAGCGCGTCGGCATCGTCGGCGCGGGGTTCATCGGGCTGGAACTCGCCGCCACGGCGCGCACGCTCGGCGCCGAGGTGACGCTGGTCGAGGCGGCGCCGCGGCCGCTGGCGCGGCTGCTGCCAGCGGCCTTCGCGTTCGAGCAGATCGAGTTGCACCGCGCACGCGGCGTGCAGGTGCTGCTCGGCCAGGCGGTCGAGCGCATCGCTCCCGGCCGGATCCACCTCACGGATGGCCGCTCGGTCGATGCCGACACGATCGTCGTCGGCATCGGCGCATGCGCCAACGACGAACTGGCCGCCGCCGCGGGGCTGGCGGTGCGCGACGGCATCGTCGTCGATGCCGCGGGCCGCAGCAGCGACCCGGCGATCCACGCCGTCGGCGACGCGGCCCGGCACGTGGACGCCGGCGCGGGGCTCGACCACCGCCTCGAATCCTGGCGCAACGCCGAGGACGGCGCCCAGGCGGCGGCGGCCTCGATCCTGGGCCTGCCGCCGCCGCGCCCGCCGGTGCCCTGGTTCTGGACGGACCAGTACGGCCGCAACATCCAGATCGCCGGCCGGCCGGACGACGGCCACCGCTGCGTCGTCCTGGACACGCCGGACGACGGCCCGCGCCTGGCCTGCTACCTGGACGGATCGGCGCGCCTGCGCGGCGCGATCGGCATCGACTGCGCCCGCGAGCTGCGCCGCGCGATGAAGCTGATCGAGCGGGGCGAGCCGGTGGAGGACGGCGCGCTGCCCGTGCCGCGTGCGCGTGCCCTGTCCGAGGCGGTGGCCACGTGATCGCGAGCCGAGCCGCCATCCTCACGGCGCCGGGCAGCCCCTTCGTCGTCGACACGGTCGAGGTCGCGCCGCCGCGCCCCGGCGAGGTGCTGGTGGAGATCGCCGCGAGCGGCCTGTGCCACACCGACCTGACCGCGATCGAGGGCAGCAACGCGAGCTGCGTCTACCCGGCGATCCTCGGCCACGAGGGCGCGGGCCGCGTGGTCGAGGTCGGCCCCGAGGTGCGCGGCCTCGCGGTGGGCGACCACGTGATCCCGCTCTACGGGCCGGAGTGCGGCGCCTGCCGCATGTGCCTGAGCCGGCGCACCAACCTCTGCTGGTCGATCAAGCCCACGCGCGACCGCGGCGTGATGCCCGACGGCACCTCGCGCTTCCGCTGGCGCGGCGAGGTGGCGCACCACTTCATGGGCACCTCGACCTTCTCGCGCTACACCGTGGTGCCCGAGATCGCGCTGGCGAAGATCCGCAAGGACGCGCCGCTCGACCGCGTCTGCCTGCTCGGCTGCGGCGTGACCACCGGCGTCGGCGCGGCGCTCGACGACGTGCGCGAGGGCGACACGGTGGTGATCTTCGGACTCGGCGGGATCGGCGTGAACATCGTCCAGGGCGCCCGCATCGCCGGCGCCGGCCGCATCATCGGCGTGGACCTGCATGCCTCGAAGGAGCCTCTGGCGCGGCGCTTCGGGCTGACCGACTTCATCGACGCCTCGCGCGAGCCGGGGCGCGTGACCGAGCAGGTCCGCGCGCTCGGCGGGGGCGGCGTCGACGTGGCCTTCGAGTGCACCGGCCACACCGGCGTGATGCGCCAGGCGCTGGACGTGTGCCAGGTGGGCTGGGGCACCTGCGTGCTGCTCGGCGTGGAGCCCGCGGGGGCGGAGATGGCGGTGCCGCCGGTCGCGGTGCGCTACGGCCGGACCCTGAAGGGCAGTTACTTCGGCGGCGTGAAGGGGCGCAGCGGCCTGGGCCGCTTTGTCGACCTCTACATGGATGGCAAACTCGAACTCGACCCGTTGATCACGCACCGGCTCGACCTGGCCGACATCGACGAGGGCTTCCGCCGCATGCAGGACGGCAGCGCGCTGCGCAGCGTCATCCACTTCGAATAGCTGCGGGGCCGACAAGACAAGCAAGGAGACGACACGATGGAGATCGATCCGCCGATCGAGCGGCAGTATGTGTTTTCGGATCGGTACCCGTCGCGCACGGCGGTCTATGCCGAGATCGCCGCGGCCAGCACGGCCGCCCGCGCGCAGCCGCCGGCATGGCTGGACCAGCCCTACGGCCCGCACCCGCGCGAATGCATCGACCTCTTCCCGGGGCGCGACGGGTGCCCGCTGCTGGTCTTCGTGCACGGCGGCTACTGGCGCAGCCAGCGCAAGGACGACTACGCCTTCGCGGCCGGCGCGCTCCGGCAGCACGGCTTCTCGGTGGCGGTGATCGGCTATCCGCTGGCGCCGCAATGTCCGATGCCGGACATCGTGCAGAGCCTGCGCGCGGCGATGGGCTGGCTGCACGGGCCGGGCAGCACGCTGCTGCCGGCCTGGCGCGGCACCGTCGTCGCGGGCCATTCGGCCGGCGGCCATCTGGCGGCGATGCTCGCCTCGGACCCGGACTGGCGCGATCGGATCGCCGGCTGCCTGGCGCTGAGCGGCCTGTTCGACCTCGCGCCGCTGGCGCGCACCTCGATCGGCGCGGACGTGGGCATCGACGATGCGCTCGCCGGCCGGCTGAGCCCCCTGGCGCGGCCCGCGGGCGCCGGCTGGCTCCTCGCCGCCGTCGGCGCCGAGGAGACGCCCGCGTTCCACGACCAGGCGCGCCGCTATGTGGCGCACTGGTCGGCGGGAGAGGGCGGAGCCGACGCGGCGCAGATGCTCGTCGTGCCCGGGGCGGACCACTACTCGATCCTGCGCCAGATGGCCGGCCCGGACGGGCCCGTCATGCGCGCGCTGCTGGCCCGGACCCGCGCCGCGGTGGAGGCGTCGTGAAAGTGGTGGAGCGGGACATCGAACGCAGCCTGCCCTTCGTCAACTTCAACCAGCTGCGTTCCTTCTACGCGGTGGCGCAGGAGATGAGCTTCACGAAGGCGGCGAAGCTGCTGCACGTCGGCCAGCCGACGCTGACCGTGCAGGTGCGCGCGCTCGAGGAGCGCTACGGGGTCGAGCTGTTCCTGCGCTCGGCGCGGGGCCTGCAGATGAGCACCACCGGCGAGGCGCTGTTCGCCATCGCCAAGCAGATCTTCCTGCACGAGGAGCAGGCGGTCGAGCTGCTGCGCTCGGTCAACGGCGAGGTCGCCGGGCAGCTTCGCGTCGGCACGGTGGGCCCCAGCTTCGTGATGAAGCTGGTGTCGCAGTTCCGGCAGGCCTTTCCGCTCGTCCAGGTGCGGCTGGACAGCGACAACTCGCAGGGCGTGATGCGCAAGATCCTCGACGCCGTCACCGACGTCGCGATCACCGGCAACCCCGGCGACGACCCCCGGCTCTATTCGGTGCGCCTCGGCTCGCACGAGGTCCAGATCTTCGTGAACCGCGATCACCCATGGGCGCAGTTCGAATCGGTGAAGCTGCGCCAGCTCGACGGCCAGCCGATGATCATGCGGGAGGCCGGATCGATGACGCGCGATGCCATCGAGGCGACGATGGCCGAGCATGGCGTGCGCCCGCTGGTGGTCATGGACGTCCCGCGCGAAGCGGTGCGCGAGGCCGTGCGCGAGGGGCTGGGCATCGGCATCGTGTCGGAGGCCGAGATCCGGGAGCACCCGGACCTGCATCCGCTGCGCATCTCGGACTTCCCGAGCTACACGCAAAGCCACGTGATCTGCCTGCGCGCGCGGCAGTTCTCGCGGCCGATCGCCGCCTTCCTCGACCTCGCGGAAGCGCAGGCGCGCGGCCGCTGAGGCGTCGGGAAGCGTCCCGCGGCTGCCCGTCGCCCCGGGGATATGCCCGATCGACGAAGGGCGGCTTCAGCTGCGCCGCCGCCAGGCCAGGGCCACCGCGGCGATCGGCGCCAGGATGGCCAGCCAGGACAGCGCATCCCACGGGCCGTCGCCCAGCAGCGCCGACACCAGGCCGACGACCGTGGCCAGGCCCAGCAGCACGGGCACGCGGAATACCTCGCCGGCCGACTGCGGGTGGTCCGTGCGGGGCGAGCGGTTCACGACGTCACCTCGTTCGCGCCGCCGTGGCGCAGCGCGTGTGCCGGCACCGGGCCCGCGTCGGCCAGGTCGTCGGAAGCAAGGTCCGGCGCCGTGGCACCCTTGGGCTTGCGCAGCCACAGGTACAGCCCGCTGCCCAGCACGGCGATGGCGAACAGGTCGAGCAGCGCCCACAGCAGCTTCAGCGGCAGGCCGCCGTAGTCGCCGAAGTGCAGCGGCTGCGACAGGAACAGCGTCTTCACGTACCACGGCATGTCGCGCGAATCGGTGAGCCGCCCGGTGCCGGCATCGACCAGTGCCGGCTTGAGCAGGCGCGAGGTGACCGGCGTGCCGCCCCTCAGGAAGAAGGTGTAGTGGTGCGGGCTGGAGAACATCGTGCCCGGGAAGGCCACCAGCCGCACCTCCATGTCGGGCACTGCCTCGCGCGCGGCGCGGATGGACGCCTCCAGGTGCGCCGGCCGGGTGACCGGCGGCAGGCCCTTGTACGGCGCCGTCATCTCGGCCATCTGGTCCATCTGCCAGATGCCCAGGATGATGCGGTTGAGCGTGTTGATGGTGCCCGTCAGGCCGACGACGCAAAGCCAGACGACGGTGACGATGCCCAGCAGGTTGTGCCAGTCGAGCCACTTGATGCGCGCGCTGCGCTGCGTGCGCAGCGCGCCGAACTTCAGCCGCCGCATGAAGGGGTGGTAGAGCACCACGCCCGACACGATCGCCACCACCATCAGCAGCCCCATGAAGCCCAGGAACAGCATGCCCGGCAGGCCGGCGAACATGTCCACGTGGAGCTTGAGCATGACGTACATGAAGCCCTCGTTCGTCTTCGGCTCGTCCAGCACCCTGGCGGTGCGCGAGTCGACGATGACGGCGTTGTTCTCCTCCGGCGGCGCATCGACCGAGCGGGCCATCGACACGTAGGTGATGTCGGGGTGCTCGTCCTGCTCCCAGAACATGTAGCGGATCACCTCGCCGGGGCGCCGCGCCAGCGCCGCCTGCGCGATCCGGTCCAGGCTGACGTTGGGCGTGCCCTCGGGCATGGGCGGCGCCTCGACCACGCCGCTCAGGTGCTCGATCTCCTCGTGGAAGATCAGCGGCAGCCCCGTCAGGCACAGCAGCAGCATGAACAGCGTGCAGACCAGGCTGCTCCACTTGTGGACCCAGGTCCAGGCGCGGGTGGACATCGCCTTCGCCTCAGAGGTCGACGCTGGCCGACAGGCTGAAGGTGCGCGGCGAACCCACGAACAGGTAGCCCGCCGTCGCGGTGCCCCAGTAGCTCTTGTCCAGCAGGTTCTCCACGTTCAGGCGCAGGGTGACGGGCTTGCCGCCGACCTTCATCGCATAGCGCACCCCGGCGTCGATCCGGTTCCAGGCCGGGATCGACAGCGTGTTGGTCGCGTTCACGGCGGTGCTGGCGGTGTGGATCACGCGCCCCGTCAGCGTCAGGCCGGGCACGAACGGCGTGTCCCACTCGGCGCCCAGGTTCAGTTGCCACTCCGGCACGCCGATCGGCTTCTTGCCCTCGAGCTGCGCGGTCGCGGCCTTGGTGATCTTGCCGTCCATGTAGGTGACGCCGCCCAGCACGCGCACGCCGCGCGTGACTTCGCCGGCCAGGGTGGCCTCGATGCCGCGGTTGCGCTGCTCGCCGAACACGCCGAAGGTCGAGCCGGAGATGCCGGCGCTGGGCTTGGTCAGCTCGAACAGGCTGACCGTCGCCATCATGCGGTTGTCCAGGTCGAACTTGGCGCCGATCTCCTTCTGCTTGGAGATGTACGGCGGCAGGACTTCGCCCGGGTTGGTGATGGCTGCGCTGGTGGGCGCGGTCTCGCCTTGCGACAGGCCCTCGACATAGCTGGCGTAGAGCGAGATGTCGGGTCGCAGCTTGAACACGACGCCGGCGAAGGGCGTGGTCTCGCTCTCGTCGTAGCGCGCCCCGCTGGGCAGGCCGGTGGTGAAGTTGTAGCTCTGCCCCTCCACCTTCTGGCGGCGCAGGCCCAGGGTCACCAGCAGCCGGTCGTTCATGAACGACAGGGTGTCCGCCAGCGCCACGCTGCTCAGCTTGCTGTGGTTCATCGGGCGCAGCGGGTTGTGGATGCCGGCGATCGAGGGGGTGGCCGGCAGCAGGCCCGCGTACAGGTTGGACGTGCCGGGCGGGAAGCCGGTGTAGAAGCCCAGTTGCTGCTCCAGGTCGAGCCGGGTGACGCCGAGCGCGAGGCTGTGGCCCACCGGACCGGTCGAGAAGGCGGCCCGCAGCCCCGCGTCCAGCGACTCGCTTTCCACCGTCATCCGCTGCCAGCCGCCGAAGTACGAATAGTCCCCGGCGGTGTTGAGGATGACCGGGTTGGCCGCCACCGCGCCCCAGTTCAGCTTGCGCCGACCGTAGGCGGCGTAGGCGGTGACGTGGTCGGTGATGTCGTACTCGACCTTGGCCAGCGCCGAGCCGTGGCGCCCGTCGGACCAGCCGAAGCCGGGGTAGGGCAGGGTGTTGTCCGGCGCGCGGGGAATGGCGATGAGCGTCGGGCCCGCCTGGAACTGGCGCACCACGTTGTCGATGCGCTCCTTCTGCCACAGCAGGTCCAGCGAGGCGCGCAGCGCGCGCCCGCGGTAGTCCAGCCCGACGGAGCCCAGGCTCTCGCGCGTCGACTGGCCCCTGATCCGCGTGTCGCCTTCGCGATGCATCGCGTTCACCCGCACGCCGAAGGCGCCGTCCGGCCCGAAGCGCCGGCCGATGTCGATATGCCCGCCGAGGACGGACTTCGACGACATGCTGGCCGTGATGCGCGTGACCGGCTCGCTGCCCGCGCGCTTGGGCACGAGGTTGACCACGCCGCCGACGCTGCCGGACGGCGTCATGCCGAACAGGGCGGCGGAAGGGCCCTTGATGATCTCCACGCGCTCCACCGCCTCCAGCGGGGCGCGCCAGTAGGGCGTCAGGCCGAACACCCCGTTCAGCGCGAAGTCGCCGCTGGGCACCTGGAAGCCACGGATGATGATGTCCTCGTTGATGTTGGAGCGTGCGCTGGCCATGCGCACGGAGGGGTCCATCGCCACCACGTCGGCCACCGAGCGGGCCTGGTCGTTCTCGATGGCCTCGGTGGTGTAGCTGGTCACGCTGAAGGGCGTGTCCATGACCGGGGCGTTGCCCAGGATGCCCATGCGCGCGCCGCTACCCACCTGGCCGCCCGGGGCAGGGGGCGGCGCTTCGTCCACCGCGCCGCGGTGGTCGGTGACGGTGACCGAGGGCAGCGTCTCGGCTGCCGCGGGCTCGCCGGGCGCCGCCGCGGCGCCATCCGCGGCCTGTGCCAGCGCCGCGCCGCCGCACATCGCCGCGCTGGCGGCGAACGCCAGTTCCATCGCGATCGCCAGGCGCGATCCCGCGCGCTTTCCGTGCCCGTTGCCAAATGCCCTGCGCGTCATAAACCCTCTTTCAATGAACAGCGCATGATAATGATTTGCATTTAATTCGTGAAGTGAGTGTGTCCAGTTGGAGTCGGCGCTTGGCGGCCACGCGCCGCCGGCGACGGTCTCACTGCGAGGGCGGCCGACGCCCCTTCAGCCCCACCACCTCGCCAGCAGGCCGAGCGGATGGTGCGCGCGCGCGATGCTGTAGACCATGCCGAACGCCAGCAGCGCCGCCAGGTAGCACCATGCCCGCGCACGGCGGCTGCGGGCGCGCCGCAGCGCCAGCACGCCCAGGACGATGTACAGCGCGAGGAACGCCAGCTTGCTGTAGAGCCAGCCGTTCGCGAACATGGCGCCGGGGAGCATCGACACCAGCATCAGCGCGGCGGTGAGCAGGGCGGTGTCGATGCCGTAGCTCGCGATGCGCACGGCGGCGTGGCGGGGCCAGCCCATGCCGGCCAGCACGCCGGCGCCGCGCGCCGCGAAGAGGGCGCCGCTGGCCAGGGCCAGCCCGATGTGGATCAGTTTGATCTGGGGATAGAACTCGAACATCCGCGGCCCGGTCGCTCGCCGTTCAGCGGCTTGTCGCGCCCGCGCCGGATGCCAGGGGCTGGCGGGAGCGCGGGCGCACCCACAGCCTCAGCACGAACCAGGCGAGCGCCAGCGCGCCGATGCTGAAGACGACGTCGCCCGGCACGCGCATCCAGATCAGCAGGTCGACGATGGGCTTCTGCATGAACTCCGCCGAGCGCGCATACCAGTAGCCGTGCTCGATGGCGGCCAGCAACTGCAGCGTGCCCAGCGGGAGCAGCGTGAGCACGGCCATCAGCGCCAGCCCGATGTTCAGCGCCCAGAAGCTCAGGCGCAGGGTCCTCTCGTTCCAGGCCTCCTGCGGCCGCAGGCCGCGCACGCAGAACAGCACGAGCGCGATGCCCAGCATGCCGTAGACGCCGAACAGCGCCGTGTGCCCGTGCAGCGGCGTCAGGTTCAGGCCCTGCATGTAGTACAGCGACAGCGGCGGGTTGATCAGGAAGCCGAACAGCCCGGCGCCGACCAGG
>NZ_JBIQNC010000002.1:26647-28372 GCF_044462705.1 Xenophilus sp. | reverse complement strand
GCCACCACGGCCGTGGGGCTGCCGACGAAGTACAGGTGGTGCAGGGTGCCGAGCACGCCGCCCGTCATGAACACGATGGTGGCGAACAGCACGGCGACCGCCGCCGTGGACGTGCGCAGCAGGCCCAGCCGCGTGAAGATCAGCGCGATGACGGCGGTGGCGAAGACCTCGAAGAAGCCCTCCACCCACAGGTGCACCAGCCACCAGCGCCAGTACTCGACCACCGAGATGTGGGAATGCTCGCGCCACATCAGCCCCGAGGCGTAGAACACGCCGATGGCCACGGTGGCCAGGAACAGCAGCCCGACGATGGCCTTGGATTCGCTGGCCGGGCCGCGCAGCACCGGCCACAGGGCCCGGCCCACCAGGGTGAGCCACAGCAGCAGGCCGATGAACAGGAAGATCTGCCAGAAGCGGCCGAGGTCCGCGTACTCCCAGCCCTGGTGGCCGAACCAGAAGTTGTAGTCCAGCCCGAGCTTCTGCATCACCGCGAACCACTGGCCGGTGAACGCGCCGACCACGATGACCAGCAGGCACGCGAACAGGACATTCACGCCGGCGCGCTGCCAGCGCGGCTCATGCCCCGACATGGCCGGCGCGATGTACAGCCCGGTGCCGAGCCAGGCGGTGGCGATCCATAGCACGGCCAGTTGCGTGTGCCAGGTCCGCGTGATGGAGTAGGGCAGCACGTCGGCCAGCGCGTAGCCGTAGGCCTGCTGGCCTTCCACCTGGTAGTGGGCGGTCATCGCGCCGAGCAGGATCTGCACCAGGAACAGTACCAGCACGAGCCAGAAGTATTTGGCCGTCGCGCGCATGGACGGCGTGACCTTCAGGGCCGCGAGCGGATCGCTCGCCGGCAGCCTGTGTTCCGGGTCCTCGTCGCGCGTGACCGCGTGGTGCCAGCCCAGCAGGCCGATGCCGGCGATGAGGAACAGCACGCTGAAGGCGCTCCAGACCCAGGTGCTGGCCGGCGGCGCGTTGCCCACCAGGGGCTCGCCCGGCCAGTTGTTGGTGTAGGTGACCTGCCGGGCCTGCATCGCGGGGTGCTCGGGCGCCAGCACCGCGGCGGCGGCGCGCGGCCGCTCCGTTGTCGCCGCCCAGGCGGTCCACCAGAAGAAGGCGCTCAGGGCCTTGCGGTGCTCGGCATCGGGCACCGTGTCGTCCTTCATCGCATAGGCTTCGCGCAACTCGGCGGTGGCCGGGTCGTTGCCGAACAGGCCGATGTAGTGCTGTGCGACCTGCGCCACCGCGGCGGCACGGTCCTGGCTCAGCGTGATGGTTCCGTTGGCCGGGTCGTAGGTGTTGCGCCGCATCATGGGCTGCAGGCGGCCCTGCAGCGCGGCCTGCGCGTCGGGCGGCAGCTGGGTGAAGCTGCTGCCGGCATGCTCGGCCCTGGCCCAGCGGTCGAGTATCGCCACCGCCTCGCGGTGCAGCCAGTCGGCACTCCAGTCGGGCGCCACGTACGCGCCGTGCCCCCAGATCGAGCCGAGTTGCATGCCCCCCATCGACTGCCAGACCTGGCGCCCGCGCTCGATGTCGGCGCGCGTGTAGACCGTCGCGCCACCTTCGGCGACGACGCGCTCGGGCATCGGCGCGGCATTGCGCTGGATCTGCGCGCCGGACCACAGCAGCACCGAGAACGAGACGATGAGCAGCGCGCCGAGCGCCAGCCACAACCTGCGGGTGTTGTTCACGGCAAGTCTCCTTGGGATGTCGATGGCAGGC
>NZ_JBIQNC010000002.1:0-26547 GCF_044462705.1 Xenophilus sp. | reverse complement strand
CCACAACCTGCGGGTGTTGTTCACGGCAAGTCTCCTTGGGATGTCGATGGCAGGCCGTTCGCCTGGATGCGCACCACGGTCACCAGAAGGGTGCTGGCTTCATTCGCGTGCACGGCATGGGGTTCGGCGGCGGGCAGCGCGACGAGCTGCCCGGGCGCCAGGCGGCACGACGCGTGCGGCGTCGTGACGTCCGCCTCGCCGCTGAGGCATTGGATGGTGATTTCGCCGGGGACGTGGTGCTCGGGCAGCGCGTGGCCTGCGGGCAGGACCAGCCGCATGACCTGCATCTGCCCGGTCTTGAGCAGGCTGCTGCTGGTCGACGAACTTCCGATCGGTTCCGGAGCGGCCAGGTCGATGGCTTCCAGAAATCGTGCATGCTGCAACGCCACTGCGCACCTCCGGGAAGGGACAGGACAGCGCCTTGGTCATCGTGGGCGCGCGGAATAAAATGGATCCTAAATACATCTTATAAACAATGGAAGCCGGCGCAGACCCCATGGAGCCGTCGGCTTGCGCCGACGCGAGGCAGCCAGGAAGAGTGCGATGCAACTGACGCGGATGACGGATCTTGCGATGCGGCTGCTGGTCTATGTGGCGAGGCATCCGCGGCGCCTGTGCACGATCAAGGAGGTCGCGGACGCCTACGGCGTCTCCGGCGCGCACCTGATGAAGGTCACGCACCAGCTCGGCCGGCACGGGTGGATCGAGACCACGCGCGGCAAGGGCGGCGGCATGCGCCTCGCGCATGCGCCGCGCGAGATCAACCTGGGCGCCGTGGTGCGCTCGATCGAACCCGACTTCAACCTCGTGGAGTGCTTCGCGGGCGGCAGCGACTGCACGCTGAGCGGGCGCTGCGGCCTGGCAGGCATCCTCGAAGGGGCGCTGCGCAGTTTTCTCGAGCACCTCGACCGGTTCACGCTGGAAGATGCGCTGGCAGGCATGGGCGCGCGCGCGGACCGCGACTGGAAGCCGCTCGCATGGCTGGTCCTGGGAGAAGGCATTGGACGCACGAGCACGCTGGCGCAGCACGGATGACCGGGCCGCCGCCTTGCATCGCGCCGGCACGGCCGCGCGGCCGCGCTTCCTGAACCTGGCGGCGATCCGCTTTCCGGTCGGGGCGATCGTGTCCATCGGGCACCGGCTGTCCGGCCTGGCGCTGGCGGCGCTGCTGCCCTTCGTGCCGGCCGCGCTGGCCGCCTCGCTGCACAGCGAGCAGGCCTATGAGGCGCTGTGGTCCGCCTGGAACTCGCCGTGGGCGATGCCGGCCGAGTTCATCGCCGTGTGGGCGTTCCTGCACCATGTGCTGGCCGGCATGCGCCATCTGCTGATGGACATCGGCATCGGCGCGCGGCTGCCGCAGGCGCGCGCCAGTGCCTTCGGCGTCCTGGCGGCCGCCTTCCTTCTGGCGCTGGGCCTGGTTGCGCTGCGGAGGCTCGGATGAGGCAGTGGAGCGGCCAGCGGGCGTGGCTGCTGCAGCGCATCAGCGCGCTCGTGCTGCTGGCGGCCGTGCTGGCGGGCGGCTGCTGGCTGCTGCTCGCCGGCGCCCGGCCCGGTTGGCCGTCGTGGCGTGCGTTCGCGGCCCATCCAGCCGGCGCGTCCGTGCTGCTTCTGGTGGTGGGTGCGCTCGCGGTCCACGCCTGGGTCGGCGTGCGCGACGTGCTGCTCGACTACGTGCACCGGCCAGGGCTGCGCCTGTCGCTGCTCGCGCTGCTCGGCATGGGGCTGGCGTTCGTGTGGGTGCGCACGCTGCTCGTCCTCGCCGGGCCGATGTGGAGATGACCGAGGAGGAGGGCGCATCGTGAAGTTCCAGATCTACCGCTTCGATCCGGACGCGGGCCTTCGCCCGAGGATGCAGCACTACGAGCTGGAGACCAGCCCTGCGGACCGCATGCTGCTGGATGCGCTCATGCGGCTCAAGCAGCAGGATCCGACGCTGTCTTTCCGGCGTTCGTGCCGCGAAGGGGTGTGCGGCTCCGACGCCATGAACATCAACGGGCGCAACGGGCTGGCCTGCATCCAGCCGCTGCATGACCTGAAGGAGCTGGTTGTGCTACGGCCGCTGCCGGGTTTTCCCGTGATCCGCGACCTGATCGTCGACATGACGCAGTTCTTCGCCCACTACCGGGAGGTGCAGCCGTACCTGATCAACGATGCGCCGCCGCCCGAGCGCGAGCGGCTGCAGTCGCCGCAGGAGCGGGACACGCTGAACGGGCTGTACGAATGCATCCTGTGCGCCTGCTGCAGCGGCTTCTGTCCGTCCTACTGGTGGAACCCCGACAAGTTCATCGGTCCCGCGGGGCTGCTGCAGGCCTACCGCTTCATCGCCGACAGCAGGGATACCGCCACAGCCGAACGGCTGGACTACCTGGACGACGTCTACCGGCTCTATCGCTGCCGCACGATCATGAACTGCACCGAGGTGTGCCCGAAGGGGCTCAGCCCGTCGCGGGCCATCGAGAAGATCCGTCTGTCGCTGACGCGGCACTCGGTGTGAGTTGAGCGGCAGGGCGAGGGAGTGGGCCCCGGGGGGACGGTTTGAGGAACGCGTCAGATCTTGATTGCCATTTGATTTGACATAATACACATTGTATTTCTCATCGATGTGTATTCGCAGCCCGGCCGCCGCTACCAGCGGCCATCGCCCGCCGGCTTGGTCGCTCTGGGCGCCTTGGCCGCGGCGGCGCTCAGCAACTCGATCGCATCGGGCCGGTTGCCGCGCCGGGCGAAGTCCAGCGCCGTCATGCCTTGCTGGTTCTTCATCGTGATGTCCGCGCCTTCGTCCAGCAGCAACTTCACGGCCTCGGCCGAGCCGTACATGGCGGCCATCATCAGCGGCGTGGTGCCGTTGGGCGACTGGGCGTCGATGAAGGCGTAGCGCTCCAGCAGCAGTTTCATGATCTCGACCTGGCCGGAGGTCGCCGCGTAGTGCAGCGGCGCCCAGCCGGTCTTGTTGACGGCCGCATCGCGCGCCAGCAGCTGGTCGACGAACTCCTTGCGGCCTTTCAGCGCGGCCATCATCAGCGGCGTCTCGTCGCTGCCGTTGGCGGCATCGACGTCGGTCTTCGGCGAGGCGATCAGCACCTTGGCCACGCGCGGCGACGGCTCCCGCAGGGCAATGACCAGGCCGCGCTGCTGCTTGGCGTCCGGCGTGTTGGGGTCGAATCCGCGCTCGATCAGGCGCTCGACGGTGCCCGGGTTGTCGCTGATCACGGCACGAAAGAAGTCGTCCGCTGGTGTGGCATGAGCCGAGAGATAAATTCCTGATGCCAGAATGAGATATGTAAATTTCTTGAAGTGAATTCTCATGAATGAATGTCCCTGAAGAGCGTTTCGAAGTTGCGGCTGGTGGCTTCGGCCACGGCCTCCACCGGCATGCCGCGCAGCGTGGCAATCTGTGCGGCGACATAGGGCACGTAGGCGGGCGTGTTGGTCTTGCCGCGGTACGGCACGGGGGCCAGGTAGGGGCTGTCGGTCTCGATCAGCATGCGGTCCATGGGCACGAAGGCCGCCACCTGGCGCAGTTCCTCGGCTTTCTTGAAGGTCAGGATGCCGGAAAAGGAGATGTAGAAGCCCAGGTCCAGCGCCGCCCGCGCCACCTCGGCCGTCTCGGTGAAGCAGTGGAACACCCCGCCGGCCGCCCTGCTCCCGCCGTCTTCGCCCTCCTCGCGCAGGATGCGCAGCGTGTCCGCCGAGGCCTCGCGCGTGTGGATCACCAGCGGCTTGCGCACCTGCTGCGCGGCGCGGATGTGGGTGCGGAAGCGCTCCCGCTGCCACTCGAGGTCGGCGACGCTGCGGCCGCCCTTGCGCTCGTCCATCTGGTAGTAGTCCAGGCCGGTCTCGCCGATGGCGATCACCTTGGGGCGGGCGGCGCGCTGGACCAGGTCGTCGATCGTGGGCTCCCGGACGCCTTCGTTGTCCGGATGGACGCCAATGGAGGCCCAGAAGTTGTCGTAATCGGACGCCAGCCGGTGGACGTCGTCGAATTCCTCGAGCGTGGTGCAGATGCACAGGGCCCGGTCGACGCCGGCGGCGGCCATGTCGGCGCGGATGCGCGGCAGGTCCTGCAGCAGTTCGGGAAAGCTCAGGTGGCAGTGGGAGTCGGTGAACATCGAAGGAGAAATGGCAGACGGCCGGCGTCATGGCCGGCGCCGGCGGGTATGAGCGTCATTGTCGGGGCGCCGCGGCCGGGCCGCGTGCCGGCGGGCTCAGATGGTCTGTGTCGGCCGGTCGGAGGCCATGCTGCCGCCCAGCGCCTCCTCGATGCGCGCCTTGAGCTGGCGCGACTTCTCGTCGGAGGGGAAGCGAATGCCGACGCCCGGCGACCGGTTGCCGGCGGCGCGCTGCGGCGTGATCCAGGCGACCTTGCCGGCCACCGGATAGCGCTGCGGATCGTCCGGCAGCGTGATCAGCACGTAGACGTCGTCGCCCAGCCGGTACTCGCGCGAGGTCGGGATGAACACGCCGCCCTCGGCGAACAGCGGGATGTAGGCCGCGTAGAGCGCGCCCTTCTCCTTGATCGCCAACTGGATGACGCTGGGACGAGGGGGATGGGCTGCGGGGGCGGCGGGCGTGTTCATGGTCTGGGGCGTGCGGCGCGCGCCGAGTTTAGGGCGGCCTGGGCCTCGCTCACAAGGAACTCCGTCATGAGACCGGCGTTGAATGGATGCTCTGCCGTGCGCGCCGCGCGCGCCAGCGACTGCCACCAGCGCGCCAACGGCGCCGCCGGCGGGGCGGGCGGCAGGTCCTGCAGGTCGAAGAAGCGCGGCGCCGCGCCGGCGCGCACGGCCATCAGGTCGTGGCAGAGCTTCTGCAGCGCCTCGATGGCGGCGGACGGCGCCTGGCCGGCCAGCGCCGCGGCCTCGCCGCGCAGCAGGGCCTTGGGCAGCAGCCGCCATGCCTGAGGGGCCGGGCCGTTGCGGGCCAGGCGCAGGGCGGCATCGGGGCGGCCGCCGGCGGCGCGCAGCAGGGCCTCGGCCTCGCCGGCCGCGATGCCCTGCGCCTCCAGCCAGGTGCGCGCCTCGTCGGGCGCGGGCCAGGCCAGCGCGTAGCCCAGGCAGCGGCTGCGGATCGTCGGCAGCAGCTGCCAGGCGGCTTCGCTGGCCAGCACGAAGCGCACGTCGCCGGCCGGCTCCTCCAGCGTCTTGAGCAGGGCGTTGGCGGTGACGGCGTTCATCCGCTCGGCCGGATAGACCAGCACCACCTTGCCGCGCCCGCGCGCACTGGTGCGCTGGGCGAAGCCGACCGCATCGCGCATCGCCTCGACGCGGATCTCGCGGCTGGGCTTGCGCTTCTTGTCGTCGATGTCGGCCTGGGCCTTCTCGCCCAGCGGCCAGCCCAGCTCGAGCATGTCGACCTCGGGCATCAGCACCGCCAGGTCGGCATGGGTGCGCACGGCGATGGCATGGCAGCTCGGGCAGTGGCCGCAGGCGCCGTGCGGCGTGGGCTGCTCGCACAGCCAGGCCGCTGCCAGGGCCAGGCCCAGCTCGTACTGGCCGAGGCCGGAAGGACCGTGCAGCAGCCAGGCATGGCCGCGCTGGCGCAGCAGTTCGTCGCGGGCGCGGGCCAGCCAGGGGGCCAGGGGCGCAACAACGCTCACGCCAGCCACCCGCGGCGGCGCACGGCCGCTTCTACCTGCGCGCGGACCGCCTCGCGCGGCGCGTCGGCGCCGATGCGCTCGAAGCGCGCCGCATCGGCCGCGGCGCGGTCGGCATAGCCCCGGGCCACGCGGCGGAAGAACTCGACCGGCTGTGCCTCGAACTTGTCCGGCAGCCGCGCGCCGGCCAGCCGTTCGGCGGCGATCTCCGGCGCCAGGTCGAACCACAGCGTCAGGTCGGGCTGCAGCAGGGCGCCGCCCTGCCCTTGCCCGCCCTGCACCCAGCCTTCCAGCGTGGCCAGCACGCCGGTGTCGAAGCCGCGCCCCGCGCCCTGGTAGGCGAAGGTGGCGTCGGTGAAGCGGTCGCACAGCACGACTTCGCCGCGCGCCAGGGCCGGCGCGATCACCTGCACCACGTGCTCGCGCCGCGCCGCGAAGACGAGCAGCGATTCGGTCAGCGGGTCCATCGCTTCCGACAGCACCAGCGTGCGCAGCGTCTCGGCCAGCGGCGTGCCGCCGGGTTCGCGCGTGCGGCGCACGGTGCGCCCGGCGGCCTCGAACAGGCCGGCCAGGGCGTCGATGTGGCTGGACTTGCCGGCGCCGTCGATGCCTTCGAGCGATATGAACAGGCCGCGCGTCATCCTCATTGCCCCCGCTGGTATTTGTTGACCGCCCGGTTGTGCTGGTCCAGCGACTCGCTGAAGTGGCTGGTGCCGTCGCCGCGCGCCACGAAGTACAGCGAGCGGTGGCGCGCCGGCTGCACCGCGGCCAGCAGCGCCGCCTTGCCCGGCATGGCGATCGGCGTGGGCGGCAGGCCGGGCCGGGTGTAGGTGTTCCAGGGCGTGTCGGCCTGCAGGTCGCGCCGGCGCAGGTTGCCGTCGAACTTCTCGCCCAGGCCGTAGATGACGCTGGGGTCGGTCTGCAGCGGCATGCCGATGCGCAGGCGGTTGGCGAAGACGCCGGCGATCTCGGCGCGGTCGGCCGCGCGGCCGGTCTCCTTCTCGACGATGCTGGCCAGGATCAGCGCCTCGTCGGCGGACTTCAGGGGCAGGTCGTCGGCGCGCGCGGCCCAGGCCGCCTCCAGCTTGCGGTCCATGGCGCGCATGGCGCGCTGCAGCAGGGCGACGTCGCTGGAGTTCTTGGAGTAGGTGTAGGTGTCGGGGAAGAAGCGGCCCTCGGGCGCGACGCCGGGCCGGCCGAGCTGCTGCATGAGCTGCTCGTCGGTGAGGCCGGCGCTGTCGGGCCGCAGCATCTCGGCCTTGGCGAGCGCGGCGCGCACCTGGCGGAAGTTCCAGCCCTCCACCAGCACGATGCTGCGCGTGGCCTCCTCGCCGCGCACCAGCACGGCCAGCAGGGTGCGCGGGGTCAGGCCGGCTTCCAGTTCGTAGCTGCCGGCGCGGATCTGCCGGTCCTGCCCCGAGAAGCGGAACCACCAGTACAGCAGTTGCGGATGCACGCGGGCGCCCGTCGCGGCCACGGCCTGCGCCACGCCGCGCGGCGTGGTGCCGGGCTCGATCGAGAGATCGACCTGCGGCGCCGGCAGCGCGATCGGCCGGTGCACCCACCACAGCGCGGCGGCACCGGTGCCGAGCACGGCCAGCGAGGCGAGCAGGAACAGGGTGAGGAAAAAGCGGCGCACGGCAGGCGGGTCGGCGATCGGCAGGCAGCCCGGGAAGGCCCTGCGGCGCCTGCTGGAAGGAGCCGGTCATGATAATTCAGCGATGACCGCCGCCTCCCCGAACCCCGTGACGCTGCAGGGTGTGACGCCTCCCCTCGACACCCTGGGCGTGATCCGCGCCGAGGGCCCCGATGCCGCCAGCTTCCTGCATGGCCAGCTGACCCAGGACTTCGCGCTGCTCAAACCCGGCGAAGCGCGCCTGGCCGCCCTGTGCAGCCCCAAGGGCCGCATGCTGGCCAGCTTCGTCGGCATCAGGCCGGCGCCGGAGCAGGTGCTGCTGGTGTGCAGCCGCGACCTGCTCGCGCCGACGCTCAAGCGCCTGTCGATGTACGTGCTGCGCGCCAAGGCCCGGCTCACCGATGCCAGCGCCGAATTCGCCGTGCGCGGGCTGGCCGGTGCCGCCATCGCTGCGGCCGGCGCCGATCCGCTGGCCGCCCCGGGCACCTGCACGGCGGCCGGCCCGGCCCACGTCATCGCCCTCTACCCGGCCGACGGCGTGCCGCGCGCCCTGTGGCTCGCGCCCGAGGGCACACCCGCCCCGCAGGCGCCGGCGCTCGATGCGGGCCTGTGGGCCTGGAGCGAAGTGCGCAGCGGCGTGGCGACGCTGAGCGCGCCGGTGGTCGAGGCCTTCGTACCGCAGATGCTCAACTACGAATCGGTCGGCGGCGTGAACTTCAAGAAGGGCTGCTACCCCGGCCAGGAGGTGGTGGCGCGCAGCCAGTTCCGCGGCACGCTCAAGCGCCGCGCCTACCTGGTCGAGGCCGATGCGCCGCTGGCCGCCGGGCAGGAGGTGTTTGCCGAGGCGGATGCGCAGCAGCCCGTGGGCACGGTGGTCCAGGCCGCGGCCGGCCCGGACGGCGGCTGGTCGGCGCTGGTGTCGATGCAGACCTCGGCGCTGGAGGCCGGCGCCCTGCATGCCGCGTCGCCGCAGGGCCCGGTGCTCCGGCTGGAGCCGCTGCCCTATCCGCTGCTGCACGACATCTGATCCGGCAGGCGGGATACTTTTTTCCGGCGACCCCGAACCCCTTTCGCAGGGCTGCGCCGTGCAAGGCACATCCCTCCTCAACGCGAAAGGACCGTTCCATGCATCGCCGCCTTCTCCTCGGCACCCTGGCGCTGGCTGCCAGCGCCGCCGCCCTGCCCGCCCACGCCCTGCGCATGCCGACGCCGGACACCCGCGCCGGCCGGTGGCTGCAGGTGAGCGTGGTCGACCGCGCCACCGGGCGCGAACTTCCCCTGTACCGCCACGGCGGCGAGCTCTGGGTGGCCGGCCGGCCCGGCGCCCGCTACGCGATCCGCGTGCATAACCGGCAGGGCGAGCGCCTGATGGCCGTGATGTCGGTTGACGGCGTGAACATCCTCAGCGGCGAGACGGCCGGCGTGCAGCAGACGGGCTACGTCCTCGACGCCGGGCAGCGCGCCGACATCGCCGGCTGGCGCAAGAGCGACTCGGAGATCGCCGCCTTCGAGTTCACCGCCGTCGCGCGTTCCTATGCCAGCCGCACCGGCCGGCCGGACCACGTGGGTGTGATCGGCGTCGCCGTGTTCCGCGAGCGGCCGCAGCCGGTGGCCGTGCCGGCCCCGCCGCCCGCGCTGCAGCGCGAGCAGCGTGCCGAAGCCGAGGCGCCGCCTGCGCCGGAAGCCGGCGCGGCGGCCGATGCGATGGCCTCGCGCAAGGCGGCGCCCGGCCTGGGCACCGGCCACGGCCGGCGCGAGACGTCGTGGGTGACGCACACGGAATTCGAGCGCCGCAGCGACCGGCCCGACGAGCTGCTGCGCATCCGCTACGACAGCCGGGAGAACCTGGTGGCAGCGGGCATCATCCCGGCACCGGTGCCGCGTCCTTCGCCGACGCCCTCGCCTTTTCCTGCATCCCCGGCCGGCTACGTGCCGGACCCGCCGCGGTACTGACGACGGCCGGCGGCGCTCACAGCGCCTTGCGCATCTCGATGTGCGGGATGCCCACTTCCTCGAAGGGCTCGCCCGCCGGCGCGTAGCCCGAGCGCGCATAGAAGCGCTCGGCGTCGCGCTGGGCGCTCAGGGTGACGGCGCGGTCGCCGCGGGCGCGGGCGGCGTTCTCCAGCGCGTGCAGCACCGCCTCGCCGTGGCCGCCGTTGCGCAGCACGCGGTGCACGGCCATCCGGCCGACGCGGCCCACGCCGTCCTCGGCCGGCAGCAGGCGCCCGGTGGCGATCGCCTGGCCGAGCCGGTTGCGCGCCACGGCGTGGACGGCGGTGGCGTCCGCGGCGTCCCACTCCTCGGCCGCCGGGATGCCCTGCTCCTCGATGAAGACCTGCCGGCGCAGCGCCGAGGCGCCCTCGCCCAGCGCGGCCCAGTCGCCGGTCAGCACCTCGGTCATCGGCTCGCCGGCCTCGTAGCCCTGCAGCACGGCGCGCAGCGCATCCGGCACGGGCCGGGAGGTCTGCGTCGCCGGGTCGGCGAAGACGTACAGCAGCTCGCAGCCCACCAGGTACTGGTTGCGCCGGAACAGCACGCCCTCGAACAGCATCGAGGAATTGCCGATGCGCGCGCACTTCATGCCCACGTCCAGCACCTCGTCCAGCCGCGCCGAGGCGCGGAAGTCCACCGTCGCCTTGCGCACGAAGATGTCGCCGCCGAGCTGGTGCATGGCCTCCTCGTAGGGCATCGCCAGCGCGCGCCAGTAGTCGGCCACCGCGGTGTCGAAGTACATCAGGTAGTGGGCGTTGAAGACGATCTTCTGCATGTCCACCTCGGCCCAGCGCACGCGCAGGCGGTGGAAGAAGCGGAAGTCGGCGCGGGTGGGGTCGGGTCGTGGGTCGGTCATGGTCGAAGAAGAGCGGATTGCAGGGCGCGCGCGGCATCGGCCTGCGCGCTCAGGGCCTCGGGAATGGCGCGGCCCATCTTGAGGAACTCGTGGATCACGCCGCGGTAGATCTCCAGGTCGACCGGCACGCCGGCCAGGCGCAGCTTGTCGGCGTAGGCGATGCCTTCGTCGACCACCGGGTCGCACTCGGCCAGGCCGATCCAGGCCGGCGCCACGCCTTCCACGTCGTCGGCCAGCAGCGGCGCGAAGCGCCAGTCCTCGCGCTGGGCGTCGTCGATGTACTGCGCGAAGAACCAGTCGACCAGGCGGCGCGTGAGCACCGGCCCGTCGGCGAAGCGGCGGTACGAGTCGGTGTCGGCCCGGGCGCCGGTGCCGGGATAGAACAGCAGCTGCAGCGCGACGGGCAGGCCGGCGTCGCGCGCGAGGATGGCGCACACCGCCGCCAGCGTGCCGCCGGCGCTGTCGCCGCCGAAGGCCAGCCGGGCGGTGTCCAGGCCCAGCGCGCCGCCGCCCTGCCCCGCGATGAACTGCACGGCGTCCCAGGCGTCGTGCACGGCGGTGGGGAAGCGGTGCGCCGGCGCCAGGCGGTAGTCCACCGACGCGACCGCGCAGCCCGACTGCGCGGCCAGCACGCGGCACAGCGTGTCGTGCGTGGCGATGCTGCCGACGGTGAAGCCGCCGCCGTGGAAGTACAGCAGCAGCGGCAGGCGCCCGGCCGACGGCGCATACAGGCGCGCCGGCAGCGCGGCGCCGTCGCGGGCGGGGATGGCGAAGTCCTCGATGCGCGCCAGCGGCGGCTTCGGCACTTCGAGCACGCCGGCGCCCTTCTCGTAGGCCCGCTTGGCCTCGTCGGGCGAGAGCGCATCCAGCGGCGGATGGCCGGCGCGCGCCATGCGCTCGACCACGCCGGCCATGCGGGCCGTGAGCCCGGCGCCCGCGCTCACGGCCGGGCGGGCGCGAAGTTCACGACCACCGGCTGCGCGCCGGGCAGCCCGTCGTAGGTGGCCAGCACGCTCAGGCCCGGCTGGGGCGGCAGCAGCGGCGAGAAGGAGCCCAGGCTGATCAGGTCGCCCGGCTTCATCGAGAGGCCTTCCCGGCCCAGCGCCTCGGCCAGCCAGGCGACGGCGTTGAGCGGATGGTCGAGGATGTCGCTGCCCTTGCCGCGGGCCAGTTCCTTGCCGTCCCGGCCGTCGTTCAGGCGCACGGTCATGCCCTGCAGCGCATCGAGCATGGCGGCGCGGCCGGCCTCGTCCTGCGGCACCGCCACCGGCACGCCCTTGACGCCCAGCCGCGCGCCGACGTTGATGGCCGCCACGCCGGGCCCGTTGAGCTTGGGCGGCGCCTGCACCGCAAGGTCCGGCAGCTCGATGAAGGGGATGACCTGGTCGATGGCGGCCAGCACCTCGGCCGGCGTCCTGGCCTGGTTGACGGCCTCGCTCTTCACACGCACCAGCATGTCGGCCTCGTACAGCGGGCGGGCGCCGAAAGCCGGATCGACCACCGCACCCGTGTCCAGCAGCATGTCCTGGTAGAGCACGCCCCACACCGGCTTGTCGTAGTTGAAGCGCTTCTGCACGGCGGCATTGGTCAAGCCCGCCTTGTAGCCGGCGACGGCGCCGTGGCGCGCGGCCAGCCGCCGGTTCAGCGCGGCGCGGGTGCAGGCGGCGTCGGCCTCCGAGAGGCCCTCGGGCGTGTCGGCGGGCGTCTTCGCGGCGATCGCCTCGGCCAGCGCGTCGACTTCGGCGTCGCTCAGGCAGGCCGCGGCGGCCGGCAGTGCGGCGAAGGCTGTAGCCAGCGCGACAACGGCGAGGGTTTGGGCGGGGCGCATGGAAAGCTCCTCTTTGTTAGATTGGGCGGCTCGCATCGTATCGCCTCATCTTTTCGACCGCCCTGCCCCATGGCCCTCATCAACTACCTCACCCAGATCCAGTTCGAGTTCGGCGCGCTGCGCCTGCTGGCCGACGAATGCCGGCGCGTGGGCATCGCGCGCCCGCTGGTGGTCACCGACGCCGGCGTGCGCGCCGCCGGGCTGCTCGACAGGACGCTCGCGGCCCTCGGCGGGCTCGAAGCGGCCGTGTTCGACCAGACGCCCTCCAACCCCACCGAGGCGGCCGTGCGCGCCGCCGTGGAGGTCTACCGCGGCGGGCGCTGCGACGGCCTGATCGCCGTGGGCGGCGGCTCGGCCATCGACTGCGCCAAGGGCGTGGCCATCGCCGCCACGCACGAGGGGCCGCTCAAGACCTACGCCACCATCGAGGGCGGCTCGCCGAAGATCACCGACCGCGTCGCGCCGCTGATCGCCGTGCCCACCACCGCCGGCACCGGCAGCGAGGTGGCGCGCGGCGCCATCGTCATCGTGGACGACCACCGCAAGCTGGGCTTCCACAGCTGGTTCCTGATGCCCAAGGCCGCCATCTGCGACCCGGAGCTCACGCTGGGCCTGCCGCCGCGGCTGACGGCCGCCACCGGCATGGACGCCATCGCGCACTGCATGGAGACCTTCATGTCGGCCGCCTTCAACCCGCCGGCCGACGGCATCGCGCTCGACGGCCTGGAGCGCGCCTGGGGCCACATCGAGCGGGCGACCAAGGACGGCAGCGACCGCGAGGCGCGCCTGAACCTGATGAGCGCCAGCATGCAGGGCGCGATGGCCTTCCAGAAGGGCCTGGGCTGCGTGCACAGCCTGAGCCACAGCCTGGGCGGCATCGACCCGCGGCTGCACCACGGCACGCTCAACGCCCTGTTCCTGCCGGCGGTGGTGCGCTTCAACGCGGGCGCCGAGTCGGTGCAGAAGGAGCAGCGCCTGCAGCGCATGGCGCGCGCCATGCACCTGGACCAGCCGGGCGACATCGCCGAGGCGATCCGCGACATGAACGCCCGCCTGGGCCTGCCCCGCGGCCTGGCGGAAGTGGGCGTGACCGACGCCATGTTCGAGAAGATCATCGACGGCGCGATGGCCGACCACTGCCACACGACCAACCCGCGGCTGGCCTCGCGCGAGGACTACCGGGAGATGCTGGCCAGCTCGATGTGATCAGGCGGTGGGGCCGTCGCCGCCGGCATGCGTGCTCCAGCGGTCCCACACGGCCATCGACACGGCCCGGTAGTGGTTGAGCTGGGCCGGGAAGTGCACGAAACGGTGCGAGCGCGTCGCATACGCCGGCGAGGCCGCCAGCGTCATCGCGTCGACCACGTGCCGCGCGTCGACCATGCCGGCCTCCATCAGCGTCAGCATGATCAGCTGCTGGTCGCCCCCGCTGGCGTAGACCGACGAGCGGTCTTCCACCGCCTCGATGGTTTCGCACATGCGCTCGGCCAGGCGCTGCATCGCCGGCGTGCGGCGCAGGCCGAACATGCAGCTGTTGACCGACCAGGCGCTGTGGTCCGTGCCGATCACGAAATCGCGCCCTTCGATCACCGGCTCGATGGGCAGCGCCTGGTTGACGGCGAGGATGTCGGCATCGATCCAGAAGACGAACTCGTGCTGCGGCAGATGGTGCCGCACGAGGTGCGCCTTGGCCCAGTTGCCGGCGCTGGCGCGCAGGCCCTCCGGCAGGAAGCCGGGCGCGGCGCGGTACGAGTGGTAGGCGTAGCCGTGCCGGCGGCAATAGGCCGCGAGGCTGCGTTCGTGCACGTCGGCGTAACCGGCGATGTGGTGCGTGTGCAGGGTCACGAAGGCGATCGGCGCCTGCTCGTTGAGGTGCAGCGCGGGTGCGCGTTGCGCGCGCGAGGCGGCCTCCCAGGCCTGGGCGGCGTGCAGCGGCGTGCCGCGGGCGCGCGCCGACGCTTCCTCCAGCAACGCCTGCACGTAGCGGAAGTCGTATCCCGCCGAAGGCCGCCACAGCCCCTCGCGCCGCTCCCACACGGGCGCGTTGTGGACGACCAGCGGCGCCGCATCGTGCAGCGCATCCAGCGCATGGCCGGTCGGCCAGACGGCCTGCACGGACGCGAAGTGGCCATTGCGCAGCCGATCCTGGAACGGCTGGACCGGGAACGCCTCGCCGAGCAGTTCGGCCTCGGCCATGGCGGCGCATTCGGGCAGGTACATCGCCCACTGCCCCAGTCTCAGCACCAGCGCGCGCACGCGCTCGCGGACCTCGGGCGTGGCGCGCAGGATCATCCCGCTGGGGGTGGGCAGCGGGGAGTCCTTGGCCTGGCTGGCGACGACCGCGTCGTGGCCCTGCGCCACGGCCGCCAGGTCGTGCGGCGCGTAGACGACCGAGAACGCATCGAGCACCAGCAGCAGGCCGCCGTCGGGCAGGCGCAGCAGCTGCTGGTAGATGGCGTGGTAGCGGTGCAGCACGCCCTGCCGCTCGCCGAAAACGCCCGTGCCGTCGACGACCACGTGCTCGTAGCCGTGGGCCTGCGCATAGCCGGCATGGTTGCGCTCCAGGCCCTCGACGGGCCGCGTCGAGAAGAAGGACAGGACGATGTGCATGGATCTTCCGGCGCCCATGCCGGCAGGCGGGCCGGTCAGTGTGATGTTGCGGAAAAGGCTTGCATCGATTCTGCATGACCTCCGTGCGCAGGCCTGCCCGCTTCCCGGCTACGCCATCTCCGGCGGCGTGGCGGCCTGTGCCAGCGTGTACAGCGCCCGCACCGTGCCGGCCGCCGCGCCCGTCTCCGCGAGCGCCTGCTCCGACAGGCTCGATGCGGACAGCGCCTCGAGGGCCTGCGCGTCGTAGCCGCAGGTCACCAGCACCCAGTCGGCCACGGCGTCGCCGCCGCGGATCTTCTGCTCCTGCGTCGCCGCGATGGCCGGCGCCTCGTGCCGCAGCAGGTGCATGCCGACGATGCCCGGCGCCAGCATGGCCTCGCCCGCCAGCAGCGCGAGGGCCGAGCGCAGGCGGTCGGCCTGCCCGGCGGCGGGCGACAGGCGGATCGTGAGCGCGTGCCGCGCCACGGCGCCGCCGCGGCTTTCCAGCACGTGGCACTGGCTGCGCACCATGTCGCGGTGGTGCGGCATCAGCCGCGTGGACCAGGGCGTGGGCGCGTTGAGCCGCTCGAGGTACGGCGCCGACGACAGCACGTCATGGTCGCGCAGTTCGTACATCACGAAGATGCCTTCGCCGCCGTCGGCCGCGGTCCAGCGCGCGGCGCGCAGGAAGCCCGGGATGCCCAGCCGCTCCGGGAAATGCTCGTGCGCGTGCCAGTGCTCGAACTCCGCACGCATCTCCGGCGCCATGCGCCACCACATGGCCAGCGCCGCCCGACCCAGAACCGACATGGATGTGTCTCCTTGCCCCGGCTGCGCCGGGTTTCAAATGATGTGGATTTCCTCGATGCGGTAGGCCGCGATCGGTGCCAGCAGCGGGTCGCCGTGGACCAGGCGCTGCCCGGCCGGCGAGGCCAGCCCGGCGCGCAGCGCTTCGACGTCGTCGAACCACAGCTCCGAGAGCGCTTCCACCGCGTCGGCGCTGCCGGCGGGCACGCCCGCGTGCACCGGGTGGCTGCGGTCTACCACGAAGTTCTGCACCTGGCGGCGCGCGCCGGGCACGGCCACGCCGGCCGCCGCCGACTCGCGCAGCCAGCGCGCCTGCAGGCCGTCGGCCGGCACGCCCGCGCGGCGGGTGGACAGCCACAGCAGCTTGGCCGGGTGCCGGCCGCGTTCGAGGCGCTCGCTGCCGAACAGCCGCTCGGCCTGCAGCACGAGGATGGTGATGCCGCCCTGGAACAGCGGAATGTCGGCCTTCACCCTGGCGTACTCGGGCGAGGCGTCGGAGACCTCCATCGCCGCGATGCTGTCGAAGGCGAGCTGCGAGATGCCGTCGATGGCCTGCACCGGCACGTCGCCGGCCTCGTGGAAGCGCTCGGCGATGTGGTTCTGGCGGTAGGTGCCGACGCCGGGCAGGTGCGAGGCGAGTTCGCCGTGGATGCGGATCCAGTGGTCGCGGAACCGGGCTTCGCTCAGGCCTTCGCGGCGGCTGATCAGGGCGCTGCGGTAGATCGTCATCGGGACCGGGGGATGAGGCGCTGCTGCCGCAATTCCTCGAAGCGGCCCAGCAGCGCCGCCTCGGAGTCGAGGCAGCCGCCGAAGCCGGCGCGGCGGATCTTGCCGAGCTCGAACAGCACGTCGTTGGAGAAGGCGGTCTTGAACATGTAGTCGGCCCACTGCCAGTCGACCAGGGCGTGCAGGTCGGGCTGGCGCAGGTCCTCGCGTTCGGCGATGCGCCGCCACAGCGGCGCGAGTTCCGCCGCCACCTGCGTCAGCGGCACGGGCATCGGCTCGCCCGTCGCCAGGTCGAAGTGGCCCGCGACCACGGGCCAGCTGTTGCGCCAGCGGCCGGGGTCGCCGTTGGCGATGTTGAAGATTTCGTTGGCCGCCGTCGCACCGGTGGCGCACCACGCGGCGGCAGCGGCGATCTGGTCCGCGTCGGCCAGGTGGTGCAGCGCGTTCCACGAAGCCGCGGGGCCGGGAAAGCGCAGCGGCAGGCCCTGCTCGCGCGACAGCGTCGCCAGCACCCCGATCGCCATCACCAGGTTCATGGGCGCGCGTTCGGAGAAACCCGTGACGTAGGGCGGGATCAGGTGCGACCAGGTCCAGCCCGCGGCCGCTGCGCGCTCGGCCAGGTGGTCCTGCTGCGCGTAGTAGAAGTTGGGCCCCAGGTGGCGCGGGTCCGTCTCGCGGGCCGGCGTCTTGATGGCGCCCCACTGCAGGCCGTAGTACTTGCCGCCTGTGACGAGCACGAAGCGCTGCAGGGCGCCGGGCTGCGCTTCGCCGAGGTCGATGGCGTGGCGCAGCATGGCCAGGTTGGGCGCCACCTCCTCGGTGCGCGTGGGCCGGTGCTGGTAGGCCGCGTAGAACACGTGCGTGACCGGCGCCAGCGCCGCGGCCGCCGAGCGCACCGAGGCAGGGTCGAGCAGATCGACCGCGAGGCCCTGGGCGCCGGCGGGCGCCGAACCGCCCCGGGTGGCGCAGGTGACGCGCCAGTCGCCGGCGCGCGCAAGGCGGCGGGCGATGGCGCCGCCGATCACGCCGGTCGAGCCGACGACGAGGGCGTGCTTCATGCCCGGGCGTCCAGCCAGTCGGGCGCGGCGCGACGCAGCCCGGCGGTGTCCGGGAAGGCGCCGCCGACGGGCAGCGGGTCGATGCGCAGGCGCGTGAGCCGCAGGAAGTCCATCTTCCAGGCGCCGTCCTCGCGGACATACGCTTCCTCGTAGTGGCCCCAGCCGGTGAAGCCACGCGCCTCGGGCGCCTCCTTCAGGCGAATCGGCTGCGGCCATTCGAGGTGGTCCTGCATGGCCCAGACGGCGCGGGCGCGCACCGGCGACAGGAACACGATCTCCGGCGTGTGGCAGTGGTGGACGGAAACGGCACCGGCCAGGCGCGCGGACACGCCGGCCACGAAGGCGTCGGCGTCCGCGCCCTCGGGCGCCGAGCCGAAGCCTTCGAAGCGCGCACCGGCGCTGAACAGCCCGCGCAGGCGCTCCCACTGCTTGGTGTCGATGTAGCGGCAGTACCGCGCCTTCAGCGACCGGATGTCCTCCAGTGCCTCGAACTTCTCTCGCATGTCCATCACGTCTGCATGTCCTTCTTCTTTCTTGACGCGGCCCGGCGGCGGGCCGCGGGTGCCGGCTTGTCGGCCGGCGGGGGATCGGCCCTTGCCGGCATCTCCCCGCCCTCGCCGCCCGACTTCTGCCGGGCGATGGTCTCGGTGATCTGCTGCGCGGTCTCCACGATCGAGCGGCGCAGGCGGTCGAAGTCGGTAGCCTCCCAGCGGCTTTCCGCCACCACGAAGGTGATGCTGCCCAGCACCTTGCCCTCGGGGTCGAAGATCGGCGCCGAGATGCCGCCGGTGCCAGCCACCATCTCGGCGCGGGTGATGGCGTAGCCCTGGCGCGCCAGCTGCGCCATCTGGGTGCGGAACTCGGCCCAGTTGTTGCCCAGCCCGGCGGCGCGGATCTCGTCCGCGTGGTGCAGCGCCATGTTGCGCAGCTGGTAGGGCGAGAGGTGCGCCAGGATGATCTTGGCCATGGCGCCGCGGAACAGCGACATGGGCCGCCCGCGCTCGAAGTGCCTGGCGATGGAGGCATCGGGCCAGGCGATGTCCACGCACATGATGCTGTCGCGGTAGAAGCTCGCCAGCATCATGTTGAGCTTGCGCCGCGCGGCCACCTCGTGCATGAGCTTGCTGCTGGCCGTGAGCAGCGGGTCGCTGATGCGCATCAGGCGGTCCAGCTCGACGATGCGCGGCCCCAGCACGTACACCCCGCCCGCCATGGATGCCAGCAGCCCGGCATCGCACAGCGTGCCGAGGTAGCGGTAGGTGGTCGCGCGCGATGTGCCGAGCGCCTCGACGAGGTCGTCGAGGTGCGCGCTGATGCGTCCTTCCCGGAAGTAGTCCAGGATACTCAGGCCTTTGGCGAAGCTGCTGTTCACGGTCTGCTCACGTCCGGTTCATGGGAGGGCGAAGGGGCCGGGCATGGGGCTCCGGCGCCTCATCCGCCGAACCAGCGCGCCGGCACCGTCACCAGCCACGGGCAGAACACGAGCAGCAGCAGCAGTCCGAACTGGGCGATCATGAAGGGCAGCACGCCCATGGTGATCCTGTCCATGGACATGCGCCCCACCCCGGCCACGACGTTGAGCACTGTACCAACAGGCGGCGTGACCAGGCCGATGGCGTTGTTCATGATGAACAGCACGCCGAAGTACACCGGGTCGATGCCGGCGGCGTTGACCACGGGCATGAGCACGGGCGTGAGGATCAGCACCGTCGGCGTCATGTCCATGGCGGTGCCCACCGCCATCACCAGCAGCATCATGGCCAGCATCAGCAGCGTCGGATGCTGCAGCAGCGGCTCCAGCATGCGCGTGACCTCGCCCGGGATGTCGGCGACGGTAATCAGCCAGGCCGAGACCATGGCGGCGGCGATGAGGAACATCACCACGGCGGTCGTCTTGGCCGCCGACACGAACACCCGGTACAGCGCGCGCAGGTCGAGCTCGCGGTAGACCACGGTCGCCACGAACAGCGAGTACACCGCCGCCACGGCCGCGGCCTCGGTCGGCGTGAAGACGCCCATCTTCAGGCCCACGAGCACGATGAGCGGCAGCGCCAGCGCCCACAGCGAACCGCGCAGCGCGCGAAGCTGGTCGGCGCGCGAGGCGCGCGGCGGCAAGGTGACCTGCTCGCGGCGGCTGACCCACGCCCAGGTGCCGGCCACCGCCACCCCCATCAGCAGGCCGGGCACGATGCCGGCCATGAACAGCTTGCCGATGGACACGTTGCCGGCGACGCCGAAGATGATGAAGGCGATCGACGGCGGGATGACGGGCGCGATGACGCTGGAGGCCGAGATGAGCCCGCCGGCGCGCGCCGGGTCGTGCCCCGCGCGCACCATCATGGGCAGCAGCAGCGCCGACAGCGCCGCCGCGTCGGCGACGGCGGAGCCCGAGAGCGCCGCCATCAGGCACGCGGCGATGACGGTGACATAGCCCAGGCCGCCGCGCTTGTGCCCCACCAGGGTCATGGCCAGGTTGACGATGCGCTGCGACAGGCCGCCCACGTTCATGATCTCGCCGGCCAGCATGAACAGCGGCACCGCCAGCAGCGGGAAGCTGTCGGCACCGTTGATCACGTTCTGCGCCAGGATCTGGGCGTCGAACATGTCCAGGTGCCACATGAGTGCGACACCGGAAGCCAGCAGCGAATAGGCGATCGGGATGCCGATGGCCATGGCGGCCAGCAGCGCGCCGAGGAAGATGACGACGGTCATCGGGAAGACTCCGCAGGGGCGCTTTGGTAGGTGTGGGGCTCGTCTTCGGACTCGCGCACCATGACGGTCTCGGCGTCGCTGAGCCGGCCGCCGAGCAGGCGCAACAGCGCGTAGGCCAGCAAGGCGATGGCCGACATGCCGAAGACGATGCCCGAGGCGTAGAACACCGCCACCGGGATGCCGCTCACGGGCGCGCTCACGTCCAGGTTGAGTTCGGCCTGGGTGTAGCTGCCGGACAGCAGCAGCCAGGACACGTACAGCATGATCACGTGCGCGACGCCGAAGCAAACCAGCCGCGCCGGCCGGGCCAGCCGGCTGACCACCATGTCGGTGCCCAGGTGCGCACGCTCGTGCAACGCCACGATGCCGCCGAGGAAGGTGAGCCAGACGAAAAGCCAGCGCGACAGTTCCTCGGAGATCAGGATGCCGGCGTTGAAGCCGTAGCGCAGCACCACGTTGCCGAACACGAGCACGAGGATGGCGGCCAGCAGCGCGGCGTTGAGCACGTCGAGCAGCCGGCAGTACAGGTCGATCAGGCGCTTCATCCGGTCGTCCCGGCGATCAGTGCACCGTCTCGTGGATCTTCTTCATCTCGGCGCGATACAGCTCCACCAGCGCCGGGTCGTAGGTGGCGGCGAACTTGTCGGCCACCGGCTTGGTGATCTCGCGCATCCTGGCGATGGTTTCCTTGGGCACGTCGTTGATCTGCATGCCCTTGGCCAGCAGGGCCTTGCGGTCCTTCTCGGCGGCCTCGCGGCTGAGCGCGCGGTGGTAGGCCCCGGCCTCGCGGGCGGCATCGCGCAGGATCTTCTGCTCGGCGGGCGACAGCCGGTCCCAGAACTTCTTGCTCACCAGCACGGGGTTGGCGGTGTACACGTGGTTGGTCACGCTCATGTACTTCTGCACCTCGTAGAACTTGCTGGTCAGCACGATGCTGTAGGGGTTCTCCTGTGCGTCGAGCGCATGCGACTCCAGCGCGCCGTAGAGCTCGCCGAAGGCCATGGGGACGGGGTTGGTGCCCAGTGCCGAGAAGGACTCCAGGAACAGCGGGTTGCCCATCACGCGGATCTTCAGGCCCTTGACGTCCTCGGGGGTCGTCACCGGCTTGCGGCTGTTGGTGACGTTGCGAAAGCCCGTCTCCCAGTAGTCCAGGCCGACCAGGCCCTTGTCTTCCAGCTTCTTCAGCATGGCTTGGCCGAAGGGACCCTGCAGCAGGGCGTCCACCTGCTTTGCATTGCTGAAGGAGAACGGCGTGTCGATGAGGCTCATCTCCTTGACCAGCGAGGCCACGGAGGTGGTGGCCGGGGCGAACATCTCCTGCACCCCGCCCTGGAGCGCACCGACCTGCTGGGTCTCGCTGCCCAGCACGGAGGCGCCGTACTCGCGCACCTTCATCTTGCCGCCGCTCTTGCTGGCCACCAGCTCGGCGAACTTCTCGGTGCCCAGGGCGATGGGGTGGCCCGGCTGCACGAGGTGGCCGAACTTGATCACGCGGTCGCGCACGTCCTGCGCCAGTGCGCCGGCGGATGCCGCGACCAGGGTGGCGACGAGTGCGAGATGACGAAGCTTCATGGGGGAGTCTCCTGTGTCGGGGTGAGTGGATGGGCGCGGGCTCGCCGTGCGGGCCTGAACGGGGCCGGAGGATAGTCGCGGCGAGCGCACTAAAGTCTAGTGAATTTCCCGTATCGGTATAAAAATCAAAAGTCGCATATGATGGTATTTATCTCTTATTGAGATTTGATTCCATCCACGCCCGGCCGTTTCCGGGAAGGGAGACAGCCATGAACGACCACACGGACGCGCCCGCGGAGCGCCACCGTCTCGACGGCCGCGTCGCGGTCGTGACCGGCGCCGCCGGCGGCATCGGCACTGCTATCGCGCAGCGGCTCGCCGCACTGGGCGCCGGCGTCGCGCTGCTCGATCTGCCGCGCGCGGCAACCGAGCTGGAGCACCTGCGCCGGACTTTGCCGACGCGCGGCCTGGCCGGCGTCTGCGACATCGCCGACCCGGACTCAGTGGCGGCCGCGGCGGAACGGGTGCACGCGCAGCTCGGCGGCTGCGACATCCTGGTGAACAACGCGGGCGTGCTGGGCCGGCATGCCTCGCTCGACGGCATGGACCTGGCGGACTGGGACCGCCTGATGGACGTCAACCTGCGCGGCCCCTTCCTCTGCACGCGCGCGTTCGGCGCGCTGATGCTGGCGCGCGGGCGCGGCAGCATCGTCAACATCGCTTCCATCGCCGCCGGCAAGCCCAACGCCTCGCCGGCCTACAGCGTGAGCAAGGCCGGCGTGCTGGCGCTCACGCGGCACACCGCCGTGGAGTGGGGCCCGCGCGGCGTACGCGCCAACGCGGTCAGCCCCGGCTTCATCCGCACGCCCCTGTCGGCCGTGCACTACGCCAGCGACGAGATGCTGCAATGGCGCACCGGCCTGGTCCCGGTGCGCCGGCTCGGCACGACCGGCGACATCGCCGACGCGGCGGCCTACCTGGCGAGCGACGCCGCCGGCTTCGTCAACGGCCAGGACCTAATCGTCGACGGCGGCTTCCTCGAGACCCCGCTCATGCACGCCCAGCCGAAGGCCGACCAGTACGGCGGCCACGGGCATTGACCCCTCCTCTCACACAAAGAAAGGTGCACACCATGGCCACCACCCCCGGCCTCGCCGGCGAGCAGGCGCTCGCCCCCCTCGATTCGCGCTACGTCGACGTGGACGCCCTGCCCTGGAAGCCCACGCCCACGCCTGGCATCGACATGAAGGTGCTGATGGAGGACGCGCAGAGCGGCCTGCTCACCGCGCTGTTCCGCTGGCAGCCGGGCACCGCGCTGCCGCTGCACGAGCACGTGGAGATCGAGCAGACCTACGTGATCTCCGGCAGCATCGTCGACGACGAGGGCGAGGTGCGCGAGGGCAACTACGTCTGGCGGCCCAAGGGCAACCGCCACGTCGCGCGCTCGCCCGGCGGCGCGCTGGTGCTCTCCTTCTTCCTCAAGCCCAACAAGTTCCTCGTGGGCGAATTGGCGGGCCAGGAATTGAAGTGACCACGTGACCATGCTGATCGAAGAACGCTGCTACGTGCTGCACGCAGAGCACACTCCCGCCATGTACCTGGATCTCTATCGCCGCAGCGGTGCCCTGGACCTGCAGGTGAAGACCCTGGGCAGGCTCCTGGGCTACTTCGTCACGGAGATCGGCGAGCTCAACGCCGTCGTGCACCTGTGGGGCTACGACAGCTTCGAGGAGCGCGCGCGCCGCCGCGCGGCGCTCGCCGGCGAGCCCCTGTGGCAGGACTACCTGGTGAAGATCCGCCCCATGCTCAAGTCGATGAACAACCGGCTGCTGGTGCCGACCGACTTCTCCCCCATCCGCTGACCTCCTCTTCAACGACCGCACACCCATGGCACTGCATCTCCCCACCCTGCACGAAACCGCCGCCGGCCGCACGCTGGTGTTCGACTCGGCCACGCACGTCGAAGCCTACGTGGCCGCGCACCCCTGCCGGGGCGACGTGGTGGTCAACGCGTCCTACTCCGGCGTGCTCTGCGCGCGCATGGTGATGTCGGCGCGGCCGCGCGCCGTGATCGGCCTGGACTGCGCCATCGGCAAGGACGGCGCGGGCATCGCCGGCCTGTGGTACTACGAGGCCCTGGGCGTGCCCGCCGCGGCCACCGACACCATGACGGCCGAGATGGGCAACGGCCGGGACCTGTACGAGAACGGCGTCATCAGCCGCGTGAACGACAGCGCGCAGCGCCTGGGCATCGCGCCGGGCATGCAGGTGCGCGAGGTGGCCGAGGCGTTCAAGACCGGTGCGCTCAAGCCCGCCTCCTTCGATCCCGCGCGCCGCCTCGTGGTCCACACCGGCGAGCACGGCCGCAGCATCGTCTGCACGGACTCCATCGCCTTCGCCCTGCCCGAGGACCGCGAGCGCAACGTGCTGTGCACCGCCGGGCACACCGGCCGCAGCGTGGTCGAGTACTTCCGCCAGTTCCGCCCCTGGGCCTTCATCTGCTCCGACGGCGGCATCGGCAAGAACCAGTCGGGCATCTCCGCGCTGCAGGACGTGGAGGCCGACGGCATCGCCGGCGCCTCGGTCGACGCGCTGACCGCGCGCATGGGCGACGGCCAGAGCACCTACTTTGACGGCGTGATCAGCGCCGCCAACAGCGTGGCGCAGGCCAAGGGCGTGCGCGTCGGCCAGACGGCACGCGAGGCGGCGGCCCTGCTGCTGAAGTGAGCGCCGTGGCATTCGTCAACCTCATCCACGAAGGCGCCGCGCGCGCGGCCGTCACCGACGGCGACCACTACCGCCTGCTGCCGGCCGCCGACGACCCGTCGGCCGAACTCGGCGAGCGCATCGTGCGCGGCGAGGACCTGGCGCAGCGCGCCCGCTCGCCGGGCGAACGCATCCCCGCCGGGGCCGCCCGCTTCGCGCCGCTGCTGACGCGGCCGGGCAAGATCGTCTGCCTGGGCCTGAACTATTTCGATCACGCCAAGGAAGGGGGCCGCGACAGGCCTACCTACCCCTGGTTCTTCCTGCGCGCGCCGAGCTCGCTGCTGGCGCACGGCGAACCGGCGCCGCTGCCCGCAGTGTCGTCGCAGTACGACTACGAGGCCGAACTGGCGGTGGTCATCGGCCGGCGCGGCAAGCAGGTGCCGCGCGAGCGGGCGCTGGACCTGGTGCTGGGCTACACCTGCTTCAACGACCTGTCGGTGCGCGACTACCAGAAGAAGACGCCGCAGTGGACCATCGGCAAGAACTTCGACGCCAGCGGGCCCTTCGGCCCGGCGCTGGTGCTGGCGAGCGAACTGCCGCCCGGCGGGCGCGACCTGCGCATCCAGTGCCGCGTCAACGGCCGGGTCATGCAGGACGCCAACACCTCCTCGATGATCTTCGACGTGGCCGAGACCATCGAGATCCTCACGCAGTGCATGACCCTGGAGCCCGGCGACGTCATCGTCATGGGCACGCCGGCCGGCGTGGGCTTCGCGCGGCAGCCTCCCGTGTGGCTCAGGGAGGGGGACCAGGTGGACGTCGAGATCGAGCGGATCGGCTGCCTGTCGAACCGCATCGGCCGCCTGCCGGGCTAGCCCCGCTTGCCGCCCAGCAGCACCAGCGCGCCGCCGACCACGATGGCCGCCACGCCGGCCCAGGTCGGCACGTTGACCGTCTCCTTCTCCTTCACCGACAGCTCGAGCGGGCCGATCTTGGCCTGGTGCGTCTCCTTGGTGAAGCTGAAGCCGCCGAGGGACAGCGCGACGATGCCGGCGACGATGAGCACGATGCCGATGATGCGGGTGGCGTTCATGGTGGATTCCGTCCGTCCGTGGAAGTGGTCGAGGGCCCGAGTATCCACGCCGGCCGGGCCGTGCATCACAGCGGCCGCACGGCCGCCGGATCGGGCCGGTGCAGCCACTCGGCCCATTCGTCCGCCAGGCGCTGCGCCTCGCGCGTGGCCCGTGCCCAGGCGGCGATGCGCGCCTCGGTGTCGCCGCCGTAGCCGGTGAAGTCGGTGCGGTCCGGCAGCTTGCCGCCGGGCAGCGTGCGCACCCATTCCGGGTCCGGCGCCAGCACCACCATGCGGTCGAGGAAGGGCGTGGCCCGGTGCCGCCACTTCAGGCCCTTGTCGAGCCAGCCGGGCACCACGCTTTGCTGGAAGTGCGGGTAGAGCACGATGCCCTCGGCGGCGCGGTACTGCAGGTGCAGGTGGTAGTCGGTGATGCCGCCGTCCCAGTAGGCGCCGGGCGGCGCCCCCGGGATGTCGTGCACCGCCTGCAGCACGAAGGGGATGGAACACGAGGCCTGCAGCGCCGGCTGGAAGTTGGCCTCGTCCAGCGCCACGCGGCGCGTGCGGAAGTCCAGCGTGTCGAAGGGCAGCGCCGCGCCGGGCACGGAGAACACGCAGCGCTCCAGCCACGCGCCCAGGCTGCGCCGGCTCAGGCTGTTGCTGGCGAAGGCGCCCAGGTAGCCGGCGACGGTGCGCGCCCTGCCCTCGCGCCCGAGGATGTGCCGCCCGCGCGCCGTGACGACATGCAGCCGATAGCGCGGATGCGCCAGCACCTCGCCGGCGCGGCCGCCGAAGAAGCCCTGCAGGTTGCGGCTGAAATCGGCGCTGACCTGCGCGGCCGTCAGGCGCTTCTGGCCGGCCGGGATGTCGAAGCGCTGGTGCACGTAGTCGTGCTCGAAGCGGGCGAAGGCCCCGGCCGGGTCGCGCAGGCAGGCCGTGGCGAGCCGCCAGGCGCCGATCGAGGCGCCGACCAGGTCGATGGGCTGCGACGACTGCGGCAGCCACTCGCCGAACAGGAAGCGGTCCAGCGGCCCGAGGATCAGCCCCTTGGGCCCGCCTGCGGCGCCAGGGATGACCTTCACGTGCGACGGCGCGAGCCCGTGCCCGGCGATGTGGGCCCGTGCCGCCGGGCCGGCGTGGATGCGAAGCGCTTTCATGGACGGGCGCGATTGTGCAAGAGCGGTGCCGACGCCGTCTCGGACGATGGCCGGAAGGCCCGTCGGCCCGCCGAAGCACCGACCTGAAAAGATGCCCGAGAAGATTTCAGCGACGCGAACCCTGCAGCTTGGCGAAGGCCGCCGCCATCTGGCCGCCGGGCTGCGGCGCACTGTCGCGCCGGCCGCCCTGCCCCCGGCCCGCACCCTCGAAGCGGTTCTCGCGCGGGCCATCGCGCCGTGCACCGGTCGGCGCGTCCAGCTTCATGGTCAGGCCGATGCGCTTGCGCGCCACGTCCACTTCCA
>NZ_JBIQNC010000001.1:0-96202 GCF_044462705.1 Xenophilus sp. | reverse complement strand
CACTGCATTCACACTGCAGGGGTCGCAAGTTCGAACCTTGCATCGCCCACCATTCTTAGAACAGGCTCCCCAGGCTTCCGCCCTGGGCCAGACCTGTGTAATTCCAGTGCAATTTCAGCCAAAGGCCCGCTTCATGGCCTCGCGCTGCTGCTTGACCTGCAGGTGGGCGTAGCGCGTCGTCGTCTGGATGTTGGAGTGCCCGAGGATCTTTGCCACGGTGTACAGATCGGCCCCTGACGCCACCAGCAGGGACGCGGCCGAGTGCCGCAGATCGTGGAAGTTGACGTGCTCCATGCCGGCAGCTTTCCGACCGCGCTGGAACCCCGTCTTCAGCCCCTCGAAGTTCTTGTAGGGCAGGGGCAGGTACTTCAACCAGGGGCGCAGCGGCTTGACGATGGGAATGACCCGGGAACGCTTCGTCTTGGTGTTCTGGGCGTGGATCGTCAGCGTGTGCTTGGACACGTCCTCCGGCTGCATGGCGAGGATTTCTCCGCGCCTGGCCCCGGTGTACAGGGCGATCCAGATTGCAGCTTGAACGGACTCCGTACAGTGGCTGGCGAGGTGCTGGACCTGCGCGGGCGTGAGGAACACCTCGCGCTTGTTGTTGGGCGGCAGCGCCTTCACCGCGGCGCCGTAGTTGACCTCCGTCATGCCCAGTTCCCACGCCAGCGTCAGCGCCTTCTTGAGCGTGGCAAGACTGCGGTTGATCGTCGCTGGCGCATAGGCTGACTTCATGTCCCGGATGATGTTGGCGGCCACCTCGCGGACCTGAGACGCGCGAAACCCCTCCAACCAGGGCGCGATGCGTTGAGCGGCGATTTCTGCCACGCTCGTCCACTTGGAGTGCTTCGCGTGCTCCATGTACAGCGGCATGACTTCCACAAGCAGCGGATCGCTGTACTGGCCCGGCCTGCGGGTCAGTTGCTTTCGGAGATCAGCCTCAAGCTGCTTGGCATCACTCGCCGTCGCACCTTCTGGGAGGATGCGATGAACTCTTCGACCTTGGACCATGAGCCCGACATGCCGACGGCCTTGCTTGTCAGTCCAGATTGACATTGCTTTCTCGGTTGATGGGTGCGTAGCCAAGCCTTGCACTCGGCCAAATCGTAGCGTTTGGACCTGCCCACGGGCGTGCAGGGCAGGCCGTCCAGCTCAAGGCGCCGGACCGTGGACTCGCTGATGCGCAGCTTTACGCACAGCTCTTGACGGGTGAGTGATCGATCTTCCACCTCAACCCCCCGTTTCCTCGCGGGCAAACAAGTCACCGACGGCCTTCCTGGCGCGGCGTGTGGCCTGAGCGTTGACGGCCCGCATGGGTGCGTCCAGCTTGTTGTGGCACCGCTGGCATAGAGCGGCGAGGTTCGTTTCGTCGCAGTTCGCTGGGTCGGGATCATGCAGGTGCGCGATGGTCAGGACGATATCCACCATCTTTCCCGCGTCATAGTCGGCGAATCGCCTGAACCCGAGGTGCTTACCGCTGTTCGCGCAGTAGATGCAGCCATCGTCAGTCATGTAGGTATCGGCGTCTTCACCCTGGCCGCGCGCGATGCGCGTGTGGTTCTGGACGTTGCACTGCTCGCAGCGGTCACCCGCGCGGCGCAGAATTTCGGCTCGAATGTCCGACCAGTTGGCGGGGTAGCGGGCCTTGTTCTCGGGCTTGATCGGCACCTCACACCCCCTTCGCCCTGCTTGCGGCGTCCATTGCTGCTGCGGCTTTCACGATGGCGCGACGGGCTGCTGTGAGCGGTTCGTCCACATCCGTCTCTTCGACGTAGACCGACAGGCTGCCCGGAGTGACGGTTTGGGCACACGTGTTGCCCATGTAGTGGCGAACGGTGAGGTTCAGCTTCACAGCCAGCCGAAACGCTTCCGAATCGCTGATGAGCGGGTTCCAGTAGTACTCGTGCTCGGCGCGGTAGATGCCGCAATGGATCGGATTGTCGTTCTCGAAGTAGCGGCCCTCGATTCCCGCAGCCCTCGCCGCAGCCTCCAGCAGTTGCCTATCGTCCATTGCCATCCTCCCTGCCGGCGCGTGCCGAGTCGATGGCGGCGCGGAGATCGTGAGGAGACACGCACACGTCTCGGCTCCCGATTCGTCCGGTGCCAACGTCGATGATGTGGCCATCGTCGAGGTAGATGGTGTCCACCAGTTGCTCGGTCAGCCAGTCCAGCCGCTCCGCATCCGCCCTCAGCCCCTCGATCTCGCCTCGCTGCGCCTTCGTAAACCGCCCTAGTTCCTGGATGCGGTCGCTTGCCACCTTGGCCTCGGTTCTTAGCTGCTCGACCTGGGCCTGGAGGCGGTCATGGTCGGCGAGGAGGGCGCGGATCGTTCCGGGCTCGGCCTCGGTGATGTACCGTGCAACGACCGGCGCAACGAGCTTATTGGCGAGCACGTCTACGCGGATGTTCGGCCAGTCCTCGGTCTCGTCGATCTGGACTGCGGACTTGCTCTTGTGGAACGACCCGCAAGGCGCCATCGCATCCAGCGCCTTTCTCAAGGCTTCGTACTTCTCGCTCACTTCGTCTGCTCCTTGAGGGCGAGAACCGCATTGGCGAAATCTCGCTCGTCGGGGAAATCGCTGCCGCTCGCATTGCGGGCGCGAGCCAGGACCGCCTGCGCAGCCCGCTCCAGCGACTCCAGCACCCGATCAGCGGCGTACTGCTCAAGCTGGGTGGCGGTGTAGACGGCGCTGGTGCTGTGGCAGAGGCTGTGCGTCTGATCCCATGGCGCATGCTGGAAACTCATGATCCCGGCTTGCTTGAAGTCGGAGACATAGCCGAACGGCTCCGGCTTCTTCAGTTCACTGGGCATGGTCATCTCCAATCGGTTTGAAGAGGCACGGCACCGACGGCCAGTCGCTGTCGACCCACCATGTCTTTTCTGGCCAGGGCTTCCAACGGATGCCGCGATGGATGCCGCTGCTGCCCGGTTCGATCAGGAGCACTTCGACATTCGTTGGGCCGTAGGAGGTTTCTTTCCAACCAAGTTCTTTCAGCCGCTGGAATGCAGAGCACATCATGCGCGCGGCGTCTTGCTCGGTTGGCATCAAATCAGCACGGCGCGCCCTCTCGGCCTCGATTGAAGCCATGACGGCATTGGCCTCGCTCTCGTGCAGCGGCTCGTGACGGAAACTGCCGTCCTCGTTGCGGAACGTCTTGTGCCCGACGATGGGGTCGATATCGCTCATGCTGTCCACCCGTGAATCAGAGGTTTGATGATCGACCAGAGCCAGGGCAGGCCGTAGGCGACAGCAACGCCGAGCGCGAAGGCCGCGACGATGCAGACGATGATGAAGTTGACGATCGCTCGCGTGATGGCTTCACCGTACATGCTCACCTCCAGCCGCAGTGATGAGCCGCAAAACATCATCTGCGGTTTCAGCAACCTCGATAGTGTTGCCATTGAACAAATGCAGGTAGCAGCGGATGCCGTGCCATTGAGCCGACGGTCCCGCGGCGACGACGCGAGCGATATCTTGTGGACACACGTACCGCGTAGTAGAGGCCCCACGGTTGAGAGAAGTGAGTCGGAGGATCATTCCTGCTCACCTCCAGCGGGGCGGATGCCGACAGGCTTCCGATGCGAGCGCACGTACTCCTCGAAGGTCGGCGGGTTGACCATGAACATGCACGCCTGTCGCCATTCGCGTATCAAGCGGTCGTGCTCGCTTTGCGTGAGGTAGATGTCCGGCTTCTCGTCGATGATGCGGATGCTCATGCCTGCTCCTTCCTCTCGGCGGCCAGGGCGGCGCCATGTGGCGGGAGGCTGATCGGGATGAGCCGCAGTCCTTCGTCGTAGCAGTCCCTGAACTCCTGCGCGAGTGTGGAGTGAAGGATCGAACGGTCGCCCCCAATCAGCGCCCACTTTGCGGCTGATTCCTCGTCGAAAACGACCCCCTCGCCGCACGGAGCCATGACGATCCAGTGGGTCGGCTCCGCATCCCTCCTGTCCGCCTCGACCCTGGCGGCGTCGGGCTTTGCGGCTGCTGCGCTGGAGGCCCGCAAGAGGTGGTGCACTACGGCTACCGCGCGTTTCTGATCGTCGGTGCCTGCATCCTTGACCATGGCATCCAGTTCCTCGATCCACCACTGGCCCTCTTGAAACTCGGTCAGTGGTTCATCCCCGGACGCCCTGGCGGCGTCGGTGGGCGGTGGGGAGGCGTAGAGCAAAGTGCCAACAGGAGGCGTCTTCTTGAGCCATGCAATGTTGCTGCCGATGGTTGGCTTCACGACCTTTGCCACCCCATCCGGTCGCGTGGTGTCGGCAACCATTTTGCTGGCGTCAGCAATATGGTCCTGACCGCCCACCGAGGGCGCGGGAGGGGCGGGAGGGGCGGAGGTGAGCATGGCCTTGTAGGCATCAACAACCTCCGGCAAATACGGCTCGACGATGCCTCCGAGATCGGGCGCATCCATGAGCGCGCGGATGCCATCGCCGATCTGCTTGGGGGTCGGCTCTACTGGCACGAGCCGCCATCCCTCGGGCACAGCCTGCCCGCCTCTTTGCTGGGGTGCGTTCACAGCGCCTCCCCACGGCGAGCACGCGCAGGCTTGCGGACGACGAAATTGTTCGCGTCGTACACGTACACGTCCCCGTCGTAAAACTGCACCAGCACATCGCCATCCGCCAGTTGCCAGCAGCCGGCATAGGGCTTGCCACCAGGCGTTCGGATGTACATGAATCGCGTGCCCGGCTTGCGGTCGCACGGCTCATCGGTCAGGCGAATCTCGCCGCCTTCCTTGGTGGGCGAGGTCGCAATCACCTCGGCTTGGGCGCCAAGGCTCAGCAGGGCGCAGAGGATGAGGGTCAGGTGTTTCATGGTCACACCGCCAGGAAGGAGCGGCCAGAGGCCAGGGGGGCGAAAGGAATTTCGTCGAAATCGTCGCCGCCGGACGGCTGGCGAGGCGGCGGCGGCGGGGGAGGCGCGCTCGCCTCCTGGCGTTGACCACGCGCCATCTCGATCTTCAGCACCTTGCCTTCGAGATTCACGCCCTGGTTGCCGTCCTGCTTGCTGTACGCGCGGATGTGCACGTCCTCCAGCACTGCGTCTACCTGCTTGCCCTTCGTCAGGTATGGCGAAATGGCCTCGGCCAGCTTTCCCCAAAGGGCGGCGCGGACCCATTGCGTGGGTTGCTTGCCGTCCTGGCCCTTGCGGCCGTAGTTGTACCCAAGGGAGAGCGTTGCGACCTTTTGGCCGTCGCTGGTGGTCCGCAGTTCAGCATCTCGGCCAAGGGTGAAGAGTCCGGTGAGAATGGTCATGGTCAGGCTGCTTGTTGTGCTTGTTCAGGGGTGCCCAGCGCCTTGCGCAGGGCGGCTTCGTACTTGTCCACGAGACGGGCGAACTCCATCAGGTCCGTCTCCAACTTCTCGATGGCGTCCTCATCGCGGGTGATGCGATGGATTTCCATGTGGCCCAGATCAGGAGCCCACAGGACGAGATCGACCCATTGCCGGCCCAGCAGCCAGAGATAGCCCGTGCACTGGTCCATGTAGGCGCTCAGATCGCGTTCAGCGACGGCAGTAAACAGGGTGTCACTCGACACCATCGTCTTGATCTCCAGCACGCCGTCTTCGTCGATGAAGCCGTCCGGGCTGAGGCCGAAACGCATGTCCTCGGTCGTGAAGAAGCCGACTTCCTCGACCAGATTGCCGGTGCGGGCCTCGTAGGCGGCGCGGGCCAGCGGCTCCTGTTCGGTGCCGGTGCGCATCGCGGCGTTCTGGAACTTCGCCGGGGCGGTGCCGCCGCAGCGTTCACGGGCCAGATCCCGGGCGTAGTCCAGGCACGCCTTGGACGGGCGGCCATCGCGCAGCTTGTCCCGGCAGTCCTTGAAGCGCGAGCCGGTGATGGCGCCGCGGCGGACTTGCAGCCACTGCTCGCTGCCCTGCTCGTAGTTGTGGTGCAGGATGGTCATGCCTTGGCTCCTTCCGCATCGGCAGCCTTGGCGGCTTCTTTGAGCGCCGGCAGTTCCGCTTTGAGTGCGGCGCGGGCGCCCTCGGAGAGGGTCTTCCAGTAGGCCCGCAGAGCTTCGCTGCCGCCCATCGCGGCATCCCTGGCGGGTTGCATCAGTTCATCAGGGGCAGGCGTATTTCCGTCCGTATCATCGCCGCCCTCGGCCACGCCACAGATGGCTTTGAGCGTGTACCGCGAAAGGTAGGAGATGGCGCTGGCACGAGCCTGGATCGCGTTCTTCGCGCCACCAGCGTCCGGAGGGCCTCCCATGCTCACCGACTCGGAATGGCCGCCGACGTGCTTGAGCGTGCACGTCACTTCAATCCAGTCCTTGTCGTCGCGGGTCAGCTTCCACGAAGCGCTGAGGCCGTGACGGGACAAAGCCGGCGTGACGGCATCGACCACGCCATGAAGCTCGGCATAACTCTTGCCCTTGAGCGGCCCGTCCTCGACCTTCTTGCCCTTGACGATCCGGACCGCCTCGGCTTTGAAGGCCGCGAACGCAGCGTTGTACGCCTTTTGCGCTTCCCGCTGCTCCCATCGATCCTGCAGATCCATCATCTGCCCGATCTGCTCCGGGCTGACGCCTTGGGACAGAGCGGACATCATCATGGCGGCAGGCGAATTCGCTGCCAGTGCGCCAGTCTGCTGCATAGCGGGCGCCGGATGCTGGATCGGCTCTGCCACGTCCAGCAGCGTCATTTCTTCGGTTTGGGTGTTCACAGGTTCCTCGCAATCAAATGCACCACCAGGCAGACCAGCAGCACGGGAAGGGGAAGGAGTAGGGCAGGCATCAGCGCACCCATGGGTTGAAATCCACAGGCGGCAGCCCCGCGACAGCGACGACGAGGGCGAACGTCAGCGCCAGGATCACGGCCACGGTCAGCAGCAGCTTGGACCACGGCACGTACAGTTCCGCCTGGCGCCTCGCATGCCCCTCGTGCTTGGACTGCTCCAGGGCGAGCTGAGCGGTACTCACCAGGCCGGCGCGGTCGGTGTCGTAGGTCATGCGCGCCTCGCTTTCAGCATCTCGTCCGCGATGGCATAGGCGTACTCCGGCACCTCGGCCATGCGGTCAAGGGGTTCGCCCGTCGCGTTGATGAGGGCCTGCATTGCGAGCCCCGCGAAGTGGTCGCGCAGGGACATGCCCGGGTACTGCCACGTGGACCCGCTGTCCTGATGGCCTTCTTGCGGGCTCCGCGTGCTGACCGGGTACGCCGGGCCGCCGTCGTTGAGGTGCGCGTCCATCACGCCCCCAGCCCGTTGAAGCACAGCGCAGCAACAAAGCCCAGCGCCATGACCGCGTAGAAGCAGATCGATTCGAGGCGCTTCATGCCGGCAGCCCCTTCCAGTTCGCGCCCAGCAGGCGCACCATGCGCACCCACTTGCGGGCATAGTTGCGGTTGACCTCGCGCGACACGAAGTCGCTGCTGAAGTGCTTGCGCACCATGGTCAGGTACTTGGTGTTCATGGCTCAGTCCTCCCACTTCCCGCTGCGCATCTCGTCCAGATCGTCGGCGTGCTGCCCGATCCAGTACTTCGCCGCGGCGAGCTTGAGCGCCTTGACCATCGGCGCGTCATTGAAGAGCAGGGCGGTCAGGACGGCCTGCGTCTGCGTGTCGTACTGGATGGCCTCTTTGATCGCATCGAGCACCGTCACGTGCCAGACCTCGCTGTAGGTCGGGCGGAACATCGTGCAGTTAGGAATCTCCGGCTGGTCGATCTTGAGGATGCAGGTCTGCACGAACGGCACGACCTTCTCCAGCGGCGAGCACTGCGTGATCACGTTGGTGATCTCGCGCTCGGCCGGCTCGACTGTGGGCGTGAGGACCGCGCTCATTGGGAGGCCTCCTCTTCGTAGTTGGCCGGATCGGTGCACCAACTGCACGGCGGGCTCACGTTCGGCCAGGAGCACATGCACCCCGTGGGCTGGAAGTCGTCGGGCATTTCGACGTGCTTGCGGCCGTCGCGCAGTTGGGCAGACAGGCGTTCGTAGGCCTGGATGCCTTGCCGGATGGATCGCTCCATGCCCCGTACGGCGTCCCGCGCCTCGACTCTCTGAACCCATGAGGCAAGGGACTCGGCTGCGCGCTTCCCGTCCATGAGCGCTTGGTAGATGTCGCTCATCTCGCTCATTGGGAGGCCCCTTGAGCCTTGGCCGCGTCGGCCCGGGTCTGCAGTTGCGCCCACAACTCATCGGCGTCGGCGAACACGGCGTATGCATCCTCCTGCGAGGCGTACCGCGTGAACCGCTCATCGTGCAGATGGTGGTAGTCGGCGCCGACCTTGACGCACGTCACCTTGCCGTCGTACATCGGATACTCCAGCAGCGACGGGCCACCGTGGAAGTGCAGTTGCGTTGCCGCGTCCTGCCACATGTGAGGACCCTCGAAGGCCGCGAAGTGCGGGTGCTTCGGGTAGATGTAGGCGTAGACGCACCAGCGGTGCGGGCCTTCGCAGTACACGCCCATGTCGCGATCAGCCTGCGTCTGCGGCTCGGAGTGGCGCTTGACCTCGATGAGGAAGTCCGTGCCTCTGCGGTGCCACACGTCCTTGTGGTCCCAGTTCGCCGCGCTCACGGCCGCGCCTCCTGGGGGTGGGAGATCACAGGCCACCCGAACGTGTGGTCCTTCTGGGCGCGCTTGAGCAGCGCGATCTCGCGGTCCAGCGCGGTGAGGTGCTTGTCCATCACAGGGCCTCCCGAGCGATGGCTGCGCGGATGCGGTCGGCTTCGCGCTGGGCGGCGGCGGCAAGGGCCTCAGCTGCCGCAAGGCGTTCGCGCGGGGTACGTCCACAGGTCAACGCCGTCATGGCATCGTCGATGCTCATGGGGGCCGGGGTTTGCTGCTTGTCCATCTGCCATCTCTCCTTGGGGTGGGCGATGGGTGGACTTTAGCAAACTAAACAGATTAGTCAAGCGCACTGAACCAAAAGGTTGAGTGAACTAAATGGACATGCAGGTATACAGGTTGTCTATGCCCAAGCCCTCCCTCTCGCCCCGCCGCCTGCAAGCCCTCCTGATCGAGCGCATCGAGGCGCTACCTGGCATGGCCGGCCAGGTCACGGACGTGCACACGGGAGGGGTGCGCTGGGTGGACGCCGGCCCAGGCGAGCCGAACTGGTACGTGCCGACCGGCGCCCAGCGGGAGGACTACCGCCTAGACGTAGCCCGGGTCATCAAGCAGACGCAGCTGGAGTACGACCTGGACGTGGATTGAGGGCGTACAGTGGCGGCATGACCGATCCGCTCCACCTCACCATCAGGCGCTTCCAGAACCGGGCCGAGGCACTGGACGAGCAGGGCAGTACCAGGGGCCTGGACGACGCAATCGCTGATCTCGCGGCCTGGATGGACGTCGCACTCGTCAAGCTCGATGACGTGGACCGCGCGGCGCTGATCGACATCGGCGGCCTGCTCTACCGCGAGGGACTGCGGCGGATCATGGGGGAATGAAAAAGCCGCCCCCCCCGGTGGGGGCAGCTAGGGGCCAAAAAGCAAGGGCCCTACCGAAGTAGGGCCCTGATAGTCGCCGCACGGAATTGCAATCTTCGCTGTGCGGAGGCCCCCTTTCGGGGGACTTAAGCCCGATGCTTTGTGGCAGAGCGGGTGCGCAAAGTGTATGGAGTCAGAGGTGATCGGTCAAATGGCCCAGCCCAATCCCATGGAGCACGCAGGCGAGAATGGCGTCCAAGTCGGGCTTTTCCAACACCCTCAAGTCGTACTGCCTGGCGCCGGTCCTCGGGTCTTTGCCGAGTTGCGGAACGAACAGGCGCTGAAACGCGACCGTGTACACCATGTCCGCTTTGACCCACATTTCTTTCGCGTTGTACGGCGCAGGCATCACCGGGTCAAATACCAACTTGTGGTTGTAGGCGCATACGTCATAGGGCCTTGTCGTACTGCACGGGACCACGTTCACCAGGTTGCCCCGATTGCGCAGGCGTGGGCCGATGACGATGACTGGCCTGCGCTTGATGATTTCCGGTTCAATGAAGCCGTTGAAATCGCAGATTAGGATCGTACCGGGCTGGGGATAAAACTGGATCGCCATGGGGGTGTTTTAAGCCACATGATGCCCGAATTCTGACGCGACAAGACTATTGTTCGCATCAAGCCTCCCGCTCAGGGCCGCCCCTACTCACACCTAAACAGGACTTCGGCGGGGGATGGGGGTGGGACTAGCTGCCAATCTCAGCAAGAAAAGCCGTGATGTATGGGCCTGGAACGGCGAAGACTTGCTCCCCGCCAGCGCCCCAAATCTTCAGGCTGATGCCCTCCGTCTGCTTCGACCGCAGGTATGCGGCATCGATGTCGACGAGCACCAATTCACCATACGAGCAGTTGTGCGACATGCATCGGAACACGTCGCGGCGCACCGACTGAACCGGCCAGGCGCGCCCATCAACGGTGTTGGCTCGGTCGAAGTAGGCCCAGGTCTTCCCGAAATAGAAGAGCGATGCATAGACAACGATCTTTGCCGGCGTGTCGGGCCGCTCCGATGACTTGGCTGCGCGCAAGTGGATGGCACTCTGTCCTGCCTTGATGTCGCCGCCTTGAATGGTGGTGACTTTGGTGTAGGGGTCCGCTTTGGTCTTGATCTGCGCGCCCCACGCAGCATCGGTCATTGCCGCTGGTGGCGTGGGCGCCGGCCGGGCGGCGCACCCAGCTAGTACGGCCACGACAACCAGTGCGCCGCAGCGCGTCCATGCGTCTGTCATTCCCTCTCTCCTATTCAGGTCTCCACTGGCTTGGCGACACAACAGCCCCGACAGCTTGTATTCCGTCCAATTCGGCTGTCTCGAACGTCAGTCGCTCGCCCCCGTTGACCGACATCACCTCGATTGAGCCAGGGCGTTGAATCAGCAGTTCTTTGACCATCTTCCTGCCATCTCGAAGCTTGAGAAGGACGTACTCACCGACTTGCGGCGCTGCATTCGGCTTGACTAAGACGTACCAGCCATCTCGAATTGCGGGAAACATGCTTTGCCCGCGCACACGAAGCCCGTAGGCGTTAGGGTCGTCGATGGCAATCTCAATGTGGCCGTCGCCGGCCCCTGGAATCGAACTGATTTCGTCGTAGTAGCCATCCTCGCCCAGTTTGGCGGTGCCCACCACCGGCACCAAGCCCACGGGTATGTTGCCGGCAAATTCCACGGCATCCCCGCTCTTCTTGGGAAGCTTTCCGGTCGTCAGCCAGGACGCGCGGTATCCGGTCGCTGCCTCAATGGCCGCCGCTGTATCCCCCTTGAGGTTCTTGGTGGTTCCGTCCAGCCACTGAGAGACCGCGCCGGCGGTTCGGCCTGTTTTGCGCGCGAGATCGGCGGCGGACAGCGCCGCTCCGTCCATCGCTTCCTTGATTCTGTCCTTTAAAGCCATCAGTGGAATTAAGCCACCTAAATGCTTTAGGCCGCTTGACTCGTGACAGTTTAGTGCTCTATAGTTAAGCGCCATGAAGACCGCCGATGCCATCGACAAGGCGAAGACCGCAGCCGCGCTCGCCGACATGCTGGGGATCACCCCCAGTGCAGTCTCCCAGTGGGGAGATGAGGTGCCGGAGGCGCGCGTGTGGCAGTTGCGTGTGCTGAAGCCGGATTGGTTCAACCCAGCTTCGCCCGAACTCGCCACCCCCACCCCCGCAGAGGTGGCCGAGAGGGAGGTGTGAGATGGAGTACGTCTCTCCCATCCGCTGGGAAACCACCACGACCACCGTGCGCCGTGAGTGGATGCGCTCTACCACCAGCGAGAGGCTGGCGATGTGCCGCCGATTCACGAATCGGGAGTCGCGACAGGACGTGTGGTGCTTCCCGCTGAACTCGCCCGTGCCCGTCAAGCTGGATGTGTTCCGGGAGGACTGGCCGACTGAATCGTCGCTTCCAGAAGCTCCATCGCTCGGCGCATCGCAAAGACCTGTACGTCGCCCACTGTGGCGTTCTCTTTTCGGCGGATGACCACTGTGAAGCTCACTGTCTCCGCCCCCGAAACCACCTCGTTGCAGGTCACTCGCCAATGGGCGATGTCCTCGACTTGCACGTTCATTCCGGCCGTCAATCTGGTCATGTCCGCTCCTTCCGTTGATGGTTGCCTGAGAAACGCCATCGTAAATCGGGAGGATCGGGCACCCCACCTCCTGACCCCCAGCACCGGCCTCGTCACCGAGCCCCGCACCAATCCCAACCTCCAGCACTGCGACGACTGCGGCAGCCCCATCCGCAACACCGGGACATGGAACCGTCCCCGGTACGTCTGTGGTAACTACTCCTGCCCCAAGTGCCCTTTCCAGAGGGATCGGGTCAACACATCTTTCTCTGTGGTGGAGGGATGAGACGTGCGACTGACCGGCGACCGCAACCAGTGCCAGGGCTGCAAGCAGTTCTTCAACAGCACCTTCGCTTTCGAGAAGCACCGCACTGGCGAGCACGGCAAGGACCGTCGCTGCCTGACCGAAGCCGAAATGCTGGCCAAGGGCATGAGCGTCAACGCTGCCGGCTTCTGGATCACGTCCGCCATGCCGCGCGACGTGCTCGATGCCGTCATCCAAGGAGCCTGAATGGACCCCGCCGATTCCCTCGCTGGCTTCATCTGCGCCTTCGGTGCTGGTGTCTTCGGCAGCCTCGCCTGGATTGGTGAGGACGTGTTCATGGCTGGCCTGGCTGTGACCTTCGCTGGTGCCCTGTACGGCTTCGCTTACGAGGCGTTCGCGGGCATGCGTGAGCAGTTCGGAGAGAACGAGTAGGGCGGCTTCATGCGCGGTCTTCCAGATGTGTCCACCAGTCAGGTCCGTCGCCAACGGCGGGCCTGCCAAGGCTTCGGCCTGGCTGGTCGGGCGCATCTGAAAGCTCGTGATTTTTCGCGTCGTCATGGGCATTTAGTTTTGGCTACCCGCGACTGGTTAGCCAACTGGTTAGACGTTGATTTCTTTCTATCGAGAGGCCCCTTGATGGATCAGTTGGAGTTCAAGCTCCTTGGGCGAATCGACGCTCCTAGCGTCTGCCCAGAGCAGTGGGTGCGGAAGGCAGAGACCTACCGCGATGTTGTTCGGCTTGCGTGGACGCTGCGGCGCGCCAAGGGCGCGAAAGCGGTGGACCTGGCGAGGCATTGCGAATTTCACGCCCAGCACGTCAGTGACTGGTTGGCGATGGACGACAAGCCGAAGCGCCGGAGCTTGCCGGCACATCACATCCCCGCATTCGAGGACTTCGTGGGCAACACGCTGGTGAGCCAGTGGCTTGCCCGGCATGCCCAACTGACCGTGCTGGAAGAAATCACCGCGACGAAGGCAGCCGCGTGAACAAGTTCACCTACCTCGCATGGTTCGGCTACTGGCTGCTTCGGCAGCGCAGCTGGTCGCGTGCGAAGTGGGTGATGGACTACGAAGGTCGGAAGTGGAACTGAGCATCGAGCAAATCCGGACGGACGGCGGCACCCAGTCGCGCGAGGCCCTGCACGAAGAGACGTACATGGAGTACGCCGACGCGATGCTGGCTGGAGACAACTTCCCGCCTGTCACCGTCTTCTTCGACGGCGCTTCCTACTGGCTCGCTGACGGGTTCCATCGCTTCTTTGGCGCGCAGCACGCCGGGCTGGACACGATCCATGCCGAGGTGAAGCAAGGCACCCAGGCTGACGCGCAACTGTTCAGCTACGGGGCGAATGGGAGCCACGGCCTCAGGCGGACCAATGCCGACAAGCGTCGGGCTGTCACTGGCGCCCTGAAGCATGCAACCTCTTGCAAGTGGAGCGACAACCAGATCGCCAAGCACTGCGGGGTTCACCATTCGACCGTTGGCGAAGTTCGTCGATCACTTGCGGAATCCGCAAGTGAGAAGCCGACGGCCCGGACCTACACGACAAAGCACGGCACCGAAGCCGTGATGAAGACCGAGAACATCGGCAAGACGAAACCGGCGCCTGCGCCCGCTCCGGCACCCTCGGCGCCGCCTGCCGCGCCCGAAGAGAACTACGACCCAGAGGACGACGCCCTCAGAGAGGCGCAGCACACGATCTCCGAGGTGGCGGCCGAGAACGAGGAACTGCGCACGCGCCTGGCCGTCGGCGTCATGGAGGGGTCCGACGAAGAAAAGAGGGAGGCCGCCCAGCTCATCGCCGATCTTCGCCAGCAAGTCAAGACGCTGGAGGCTGAGAACGAAGCCCTTCGCTCAAGCCGCGACCACTACCAGCGCGAGGCATCAGAGCTGCGCAAGCAGATCAAGATGAACGAGAAGGAGTTGAAGAAGGCGAGGGCCGCGGCATGAGCCTTCAGCTCTACACCTATCAAGAGGGAATCCTGGCGAAGCTGCGCGCTGGGTTCGCCGAAGGTCATCACGCCCAAATGCTCGTGGCCCCGACTGGCGCCGGCAAGACCGAGATGGCTATTGCGTTGCTGGAGGCGGCGAAGGCGCGTGGGAATCGTGCAGCAATGGTTCTGGATCGGGTTGTCCTGTGCGACCAGACCAGTGGCCGGTTGCAGAAATACGGCATCGACCACGGCGTCATCCAGTCGGGCCACTGGCGCTATCGGCCCTATGAGCCGATCCAGATTTGCAGCGCGCAGACCCTGGAGAAGCGCGGCAGCTTCCCGGGCCTGAAGCTGTTGATTGTGGATGAGGCGCACCAGACGCGCGCCCAAACCATCCAGTTCATCAAGAACAACCCCGAGGTGCGCGTGGTGGGCCTGAGCGCCACGCCGTTTACCAAGGGACTCGGCAAGACCTATAGCAATGTCGTGTCCAGTGTGACCACGGGCGAATTGGTGCGCCTCGGGCGTCTCGCTCCTCTGCGCGTCTTCATCGCCAAAGAGATCGACATGGAGGGCGCGAAGAAGGTTGCTGGCGAGTGGTCGGCGGATGTTGTGACCGAGCGCGGCCTGAAGATCACCGGCGACATCGTGGCCGAGTGGGTGAAGAAGACGCACGAGGTATTCGGCGGTCCGAGAAAGACCGTGGTTTTCTGTTCCGGCGTGGCTCACGGTGCCGACCTAGCGCAGAAGTTCGGGGATGCTGGGTACAACTTCGTCAGCCTGTCCTACCGTGATGACGACTCCTTCAAGGACGACGCTATCAAGGAATTCACCAAGGCCGATTCCTCGATTCATGGCCTGATTGCCACGGACATTCTGACCAAGGGCTTCGACGTGCCGGACGTGATGATCGGCGTGTCGGCCCGGCCATTCAGCAAGTCCCTGAGTTCCCACATCCAGCAAATGGGCCGCGTCATGCGAGCGCACCCGGGCAAGGAATTTGCCCTGTGGCTGGATCACTCCGGCAACTACCTTCGGTTCCGTGATGAGTGGGATGACGTGTACGAGAACGGCATCCATTCGCTGGACGAAGGCAGGGAGAAAGCGAAGCCCGAGCCGACCAAGGCAGAGAAGGAAGCGGCGAAGTGCCCGAAGTGCTCGCACGTGTGGCCTTCGGGAACCGACACATGCCCTTGCTGCGGCCACGTCCGGGAGCGCAGGAACGACATCACCGCCGTACCCGGCATGCTGGAAGAGTTGGCAGCGGCAAATGCCGCCAAAGCCCAGCAACGCGAATGGTATGCGCAGCTTCTCGGCTATGCGGTCGCGCACAACTACGCGCGCGGCTGGGCCTATCACAAGTTCAAAGAGAAGTTCGGCGTCGAGCCGAAGTTCCGTGACGTGATGCCCCTGGAGCCAACCGCCGAGGTTGGCCGCTGGATTCGGTCCCGCAACATCAAGTGGGCCAAGAGCCGCCAGAGGGCCGCATGACCACGCGAGCCATTCAACGCCGGGAGTACATGGCCGCCTGGCGTGCTGCCAACCGAGAGCGGCTGAAGGCCTACTTCGCTGACCGCTACCTTGCGGAAAAAGAGGCTGGCGAAAGATCAACGCCGGAGTACAAGGCCAAGGCAGCCGAGTACTACGCGGAGAACAAAGAGCGGATCAACGCGCGCGGACGGGCATACAAGAGGCAGAACCCGGAGGCTGTGCGCAGGCACTACCAAAACCGCCGTTCGCGCTTGGCTGGAGCTGAAGGTCAATTGAGCCACGACATCGAGTCGCGGCTATTGAAGCTCCAGCGCGGCTGTTGCGCAAACTGCAGGGTCAAGCTGGCTCGCTATGAGCTTGACCACATCGTCGCTCTTGCAAGCGGCGGCTCAAACGTGGACGACAACATGCAGTTGCTCTGCCCGACGTGCAACCGCCGTAAGCACGCCAAAGACCCGATCGCCTTTGCACAGCAAGAGGGGAGGCTTCTGTAATGGACTTCGTGTCCTTCGTAAGAGCGCACGGCATCCTTATGGAGGCGCTACCGCCGATTGGGCGCTGGGTGCGATTGCCCACCGAGACGCACCCTCGCAAGAGAAATGGTGCGGTCAAGTTCATGGGTGACCACGGCTTCTGCCAAGAGCATTCGACCATGACGGCTGTATCCGTCTGGCGTGCTGACGATGCTTCCAAGATCGCACATCAGGAAGTGAGCCGCATCGCCCAGGAAGCGCATCAGCAGACGCTCAGGGCGCAAGCGACGGCGGCGAAGAGGGCCGCAGAGATCCTTCGTAGCACGCAACTCGCATTCCACCCCTACATCACAAGCAAGGGCTTCCCCGAGGAGCCTGTGAACGTCCAGAAGACCGATTCCGGGTTGGTGTGCGTGGTGCCGATGTACGTCGGCCGCGAGCTTGTGGGATGCCAACTCATCCAAGAGGACGGATCGAAGAAGTTCTTGTTCGGCCAGCGCAGCGGCGGCGCGCAGTTCGTCTTCGACAACCACGGCACCCATGTCTTGTGCGAGGGCTTCGCCACGGCCCTATCCGCCCGTCACGCCATGAAGAACCTGAAGGCCCGCTACACGCTGCACGTGTGTTTCTCGGCCGGGAATATGAAGAAGGTGGCTGCCGGGCTTCCTCGTGGGATTGTGCTGGCCGACAACGACGCCAGCGGGACCGGTGAGCGCGTGGCTCAGGAGATCGGCTGGCCGTACTGGATGAGCGACCGCCAAGGCGAGGACGCCAATGACTTCCATCTTCGGCGCGGCCTGTTCGCGCTGGCCCAGGGCATTCGGGGTGTGCTGCGGGAGGTCCGTGTGACGTAGCCGCACGCGCATCGAGCACTGCGCTGGTCGGGATAGCAAGTAACGGCAGCGGCGCAGGAAGACCCCCTACTGTGAGGAAGACGTGGAAGAAGGGGTAAGGGTGGCGAAGGTAGCGCCCGAACGTCGAACGGCTGCCGGGTCATGTAACGCGACGGGTCAGTCGATGCATGTGAAGGCCCATCCAAGGAAGGCTGGGTCTGTCCGCTCGGGGTCAGTGAAGGGGCTCTGACAGCGGTTCTATAGGTAACAGGAGATGAGATGTACGGAATGCGCGAACTGGAGATTGAAGGTGCCTGCGACGTTGGACAAGTACGGCGACATGGCTCGGGGTGGATTCGGGCTGTGCTCGGTGTCACCGCCCGGGAGTTTCAAGTCGGCCTTGCACCGCTGCGACCGCCACAAGCCAGCCCCTGCGGAGGTGACTGTGCCTCGTGTGCGGTTTCTGAAGGCGATGGGCTTGGAATCAATCGACAAGGAGAAGTGAGATGAGCAACGGCTACTACAACGTCCTGCGCCCGATCCACACGGGCACCGGAACCTACTTCACGACCATCGACGCCAAGACCGGCCAGATGGTCAAGCGTGAGTGGTACGCGACGTCATGGCAGCGTCTCGGGACGGCGCTGAGCATGGAGGATGCAAAGGCGCAGTTCGGCGGGGCTCCTGTGCTGGAGTGGGTGCCGGCATGAACCGTGTCTACATCGCCGGGCCGATGTCGAACATGCCCGACCTGAACTATCCCGAGTTCCATCGCGTGGCCGGCCAGCTTCGGGAGCTGGGCTACCACGTCGAGAACCCGGCGGAGAACCCGGTGCCTCGCTGTGGCTCGTGGGAGGGCTACATGCGGCTGGCAATCGCTCAGCTCGTGACGTGCGACGAAATCCACATGCTGCGGGGTTGGCAGGGATCGCGAGGCGCGCGGATGGAGCATGGCATCGCCCGGGAACTGGGGTTGGTGGTGTCGGGAGCGCCGGCATGAAAGCTATGTTGCTGCGTACCCCGAGCGGTCTCCGGGGCGCCACTCCTGCCGATCAGGACGCCTGGTCCAAGTTTCGCCGCCGCCTGGAGACGATGAAGCCCGGCAAATGGCTCCGGGTGGAGTTCTCCAGCCCGCGCCACGGCAAACACCACAGGAAGTTCATGGCGCTCCTGCAGTTGATCGTGGAGAACTCCGAGGTGTACGACACGATCCCGAAGGCGTTGGTCGCCGTGAAGCTGTGCGTCGGGCACTTCGACCTGATGGTGGACCCGACCACGGGCGAGATCAGCAAGGTCCCGCGCTCGATCAGCTACGAGTCGATGCCGCAGGAGGAGTTTGACCAGTTCTACAGCCAGGCCATCGATGCCGTTTTGCAGCACGTCTTGCCGACGATGGATCGGGACACGGCGGATCGGCTGATGGACATGGTGGTGGAGGGCTGGGCGTGACCGTCTACGTCGATGACATGAAGGCCCAATACGGCCGTATGGTGATGTGCCACATGGTGGCGGACACCGAGGCGGAACTACACGCGATGGCCGACAAGATCGGAGTGGATCGCCGCTGGTATCAGTACCCGCACAAGTCGCGCTGGCCTCATTACGACATCGCGCTCAGCAAGCGCGCTCTGGCGGTGCAGGCGGGCGCGCAAGAAATCAGATGGCGGGATGCTCCAGAGGTTGCTCGGCGCTGCATTGGCGACATCAAAGCCAGGGCTGCTGCGCGCGACGTTGACCTGCACTATCGCGAGGCGGCATGAGGATCGAACTCCCCTGGCCCGACGCGCGGCTGAACCCCAATCGGTCGAAGGGGCGGCATTGGGCGGCGGTCCACCATGTGAGGGGGAAGGCCCGGCGCGATGCTTGGGCGCTGACCCATCAGGCAAGCCGCAATGGTCCCTCCTACGAGGTCGGTGTGCCGGTGCCACTGCGCATCACGTTCGTGCAGCCTGACCGGCGCCAACGTGACCGGGACAACCTATTGGCCGCCATGAAGCCGAGCCTTGACGGGATCGCGGACGCCTTGGGCATCAACGACTATCAATTCGATCCCATCACGATCCGGCGTGAGTATGGGGCGAAGCCAGGCGCGGTCATTGTGGAGGTGGGCGATGTTCCGCTCTGAAAAGCTCCGTCGCGCCGTGGCTGATCTCCCTTGCGCCCATTGCGGCCGGGAAGGGGCTACGCAGGCCGCTCACGCGAATCTCTTGGAGTACGGCAAGGGCAGAGGCATGAAGGCGTCAGACGCTGCCCTGATGGCCCTGTGCGCCGACTGTCACCGTGAGTTGGATCAGGGACGGTCGATGGACAAGGCCGAGCGCCGGGAATTTCAGCAAACCATGATCGCCCGGACTCTGGTTCGGCTGATCGAGTCTGGCCGGCTGGTGCTGGCTTGAAGTCCAGCAATCACGGAACTTCTTTGCATGATCGAATTTCCTAAAAATCATTCGCGTGCCTCAGCATTTTCCTCCTGTGCTGTTTCGTCTTATCTTCGGAAATGCCACTTAGCAGACGCGATTCGCGTCCTCGGTCAGAGCGCCGATGGCATAGCAAACGGGCCTGCATGGGCTGCACTCACGAAACACTGGCGGCGCAATACCCGAACGCTTGCCAAACCGGCCTTCGCACAGGGACCGGAGCAAGGGAATGCTGAATGTGACGAGCCGAAGCAGCAGTTCCGAGCGAATGTGCGCCTCATGGGCACTTGGGCCTGCACCGACAGATGGGCGGACAGGCTGGAGAAGATGACTGCTACCAGTCACCCGGCTGTAGCTTTGATTTAGGAATTTCGAGGCGCTGGAAAAACATGACCAAGGTACACGAGATCGCCGAGTTGCTTGCGATGGATGGCAACCTCAGTGCTCAACAGGTAGCGAACCTGCTCAAGCGTGACGTGAAGGAAGTCCAGAAGCAACTGGCCTACATGCGCACGCGGGGCATGGTGAAGCAGCGGCCGTCGCAGTTCTCCCTGACCGACCAAGGCCGGGCCAAGTACGCGAAATGGAGCGTTCCTGCGCCATCGGGCAAGGTGAACAGCGTCTTCGCCCTTGGGGCGGTGGGAGGTGGGCAGTGAGCACGATGCGCGAGGAGTTCGAGGCGTGGGCTGCCGGCAAGGGCTTGCCCACCAAGCGCGATGCGTCGGGCACCTATTGGTCCTCGGCGGTCGAGGATCGTTGGGAGGCCTACGCCGCAGGGCAGAGGGCGGAGAGGGAGGAATGCGCTCGGATCGCGGAATGGACCCCGAGCGTGTCTACGGTTGTGAAGGACATCGCTGCCGCCATCCGCGCCAGAGACAAGGAGCAGGGATGCTGAACACCATCGCCACCGGCACCGTCTACGCAATCTGGTTTCTCGGCGCGCTCTGTGCGCTGCTGGGAGTCGGGCTGCTTCTCAGTCACCTCGCTTGGAAGTGCCTCATTCAGATCAAAGGCTGGCGAACCGTCCGCGAGGCGCTTGTCCAGTACCACAAAGCCCAAGATTTGAACGGTTGAGGGAGGACGCATGCTGATGAAGGTGAAGAACTACGTCGATTTCCATCAGGTCGAGCCGCACCAACGGGAGATCGATGCCAGGCTGATGAATTGGGCGCGCTGGTGCCGAGGAACGACGGTGCCGATGACCTCACCCATGTTCCGCATGGTCCCGCCGCCGCCCCGGGTCCGTGGCGACATGGCCTACCAGACAGCTGGCGCCGTGGTGGACCGGATGGACGCGGCCAAGATCGCAAAGGCGGTCGCTGCGCTGCCTCAAGGGCATCGGTCTGCGATCAACTGGCACTACGTCAAGCCGGTGAGCCCGACCAGGGCGTGCCAGGCCATCGGTGTCACCCAGGAGGGCTTGTTCACGCTGGTCCGGGACGCCCGGCAGATGCTGCTGAATCGGTCTGTATGAATACCCCTTGTTGCACCGCAAGTTTTCTGGTACAAACCGGGCAACTTGTGAGCGTGACCGCATAAGGCAAGCCCGTCCATGAATGGAGGCCGAGCCGTCGGTAAAGCTCAGTAGCTGAGCCCTCCATTGCGGGGGCTTTTCCGTTCATGGGCTGCGAGAATCGCCAGATGAGCGTCTCCGAACTCAGCGGCCGTGAGCTGGAAAGCCTGATCGCGAAGGCATTGGGCGATCCAGCTGAAGCGTCTTACCTCGCTGCTTGGCCGACCATGGACAAAGTGCTTGAACGGCACGCCATCCAAGTCGCTCCGATGCCGGGCAAGGACTGGATGTGGTGCGCGGTGGTGGTTGGTCGGCCTGGTGGCCTGCCTCCCGGCCCCTGGATCGAGGGGTTGACCCCGCGCTTAGCTGTCGGCCGCGCCATTGTTGCGGCTCGGTTTGGAAAGGATCTGGAGCGCAAGTAGCTCCTCTCGTTTGCGCCGGGGCAGGTCATCGACCACCATCTGCACTCTCCTGCATAGGCCTTGCCCCGGCCATCTACTGAGCAGCCGTCATGAACATGAGAAAGCGCAGGCGGCGCCAGAAGTTTCAAGGCCCACGTGTCTACCGAGACGTGAGGTTCATGGTTCGGATGATGCTCAAGCCTGATCGGCCGGTCGTCATCCAGCGCCGGAGAAGGGCGCGCTGAGTCTGGCCCTGTGGTGGGGCCAAGAGGGACCGCAGACGCCAGTGATAACACTGGATGGCTGTGCCGGGCCTAACCAGCTCTTCCCGCAGCCGGTGGAAGCCCGGCAACCTTTTCGGGCTGCGCGCAGGGGCGCAGGAAGGCCCTGCAAGCCATCCTTGGTCGGTTCGATACCGACGCGGTCCACCAGAACCAGTTGCCGGGAGGCTGGACGGGCGCGATGACGGCGCTCAAACAAAACCGGCGCCTTCACGCATGCGGATTTGTCCCGGGGATTTCGCCGGGTGCAGGCACTACGGGTGTTGAGCCGAGAGAGCCAGCCTCAAGAAGCAGTCCGCAGCCGTGAGGGTCAAGCACGTCAACCTGTGCAGGGTCGGGTTATCCCAACCGCCCTCAACCCGTCTCCTCGCCCACTTTGCAGGGCGCCTTGCCTGCCAGTCCTTGGATTGGTGGGCTTTTTCTTTTGGAGCCCACGATGGTGTACTACGGCTGGAATCTCCTCTACGGCTTCGATGTGCCGCCGCTGTGCGCCGGGATGTACTGATGGGCGCTCCGATATCGGTCAGCGTCCATGCGTCGGTTGCGTGGTGGCTTCGGCTCTATCTGTACGGCGTAGTCCTGACCGCGTGGCTGACGGGCGCGCAGCCTGACCAGGAGAAGGTCATGCGGGTGGCGAAGCGGGCGATCCGGTTGGAGGTGCGGTGATGCGGTTCGGTCTGCACAACGTGGCTCGCGGCACCCGTGTTTACGACGTGGACTCGGGCGAGGAAGTGCGGCGCGTGCTGGAGGTCAACACTTCGGCGAACTGGGTCAAAGTACACGCAGAGCCCCTGACGGTGACGGCCAAGGGCACGGTGGCTGAAAGGCGCATTCGGTTTCGCGCCATCCATCCGATCTTCGCGGGCAGCCCCGTGCCGTGCCTCTTCCATTGCTACGGAAGGCAGTCATGAACAACCTCACCAAGATCGCCAGTCTCCCCCAAGGTGGAGGCTGCAAGGCTGCTCTGGTGGGTGAGGTGCAGAGCAGGGCGCAGATGTCCGAGGACGCCCGCCGCACCTTCGCCAAGATCAGCGATCCAGGCAATGCCCACCTGTTCTCGCTTGAAGCCGTGCGTGAGGCGTTTGGGTTGCTGGGTGAAAGTGCTCGCTAACTGATCCTGATGGCCCTCGCCACCCTCAAGCCCAGGCTCCAGACCCTGAACATCAACAAGGTGAAGGTGCTGGACACCAAGGCAGGCGCCACCCAGATGGAGCGCGGCCGAGCCTGGATGGAGAAGAGGGAGCGTGTTGCACTGCGGCACGGATACCGATGCGCTGGGTGCGGCCGGGTGCTGCTGCCTAGGCAATGGGAGTGCGACCACAAGGTGCCGCGGGAGCAGGGCGGCAGCAACGACGAGTCCAACCTGCAGCCCCTGTGCACCGATCCATGCCACAAGGCCAAGACGGCGCGCGAAGCTGAGGCCAGGGCGCGAGGTGGAGCAGACTGAGATCGCGGCGCCTGCGGGCTCTGGTGGGCCGGCGGGGGCATCGAGGCAGGGGGGTGGGTCAAATCTTCCCGGGTCAAAGTCGAGGGAAACCGCCCGGTTCCTCATTCGCAGAATCAATCGCCCCTGGAGGGTAATCAGCAAATGGCCGGTGTGAAGGGTAGGAGTGGTGGTCCTCGTCCGAATTCGGGCGGAGCGCGCCCGGGAGCGGGTCGGAAGCCCAAGGAACCGGTGGTTTTGCACCTCGGGGCCATCTATGACGACCCGGAGAAGTTCCTGCGGGCCGTGATGAATGACTCTGGGTCGGATGCCAAGCTGCGCGTTGACGCTGCGAAGGCGCTGATGCCGTTCGTCCACATGAAGAAGGGTGAGGGCGGCAAGAAGGACGACCAAGCGGCCAAGGCGAAGCAGGTGGCCAGCCGGTTCGCAGCGGCAGCGCCGCCGAAGCTGGTTGCAGCGGGTGGCAAGAAGGTTTGATGGAGTGGTCTACCGCCTGCCCTGATTGGGCGGCTCGGCTGCGGGCGGGTGAATCGATCATCCCTGCTCCGTTGTTTCCGGACCAGGCGGCGCAGGCTCTCGCGATCTTCAAGCAGCTGCGGATCGTGGACGCACCGGGCAGCCCGACCTTCGGCGAGGCGAGCAAGAAGTGGGTGTTTGACTTCGTGGCTGCCATTTTCGGGGCCTATGACGCGGAGACGGGCCGGCGACTTCTTCGGGAAGTGCTGATGCTCATCCCGAAAAAGAACAGCAAATCGACCCTGGCGGCCGGGATCATGGTCACGGCGATGATCCTGAACTGGCGGCAGTCGGCCGAGATGATCATCCTGGCGCCCACGATCAAGATCGCGAACAACGCTTTCGCGCCGGCCAGGGACATGATCAAGGCCGACGACGAGCTGAATGACCTGTTTCAGGTTCAGGACCACTACCGGAAGATCACGCACCGAACGACGAACGCCACGCTGACCGTCCTGGCGGCGGACAGCGATACCGTGGGCGGCAACAAGGCCAGTTGGGTCTTGATCGACGAGGAATGGCTGTTCGGAAAGAAGGAGAAGTCCGAGGCGATGTTCCGGGAGGCCACTGGGGGGCTTACGTCCCGTCCCGAGGGCATCGTCATCAAGCTGAGCACGCAGTCGGACGAGCCGCCGAGCGGGGTGTTCAAGGCCGATCTGCAGCGGATGCGGGACATCCGGGACGGCAAGATCATCGATCCGACCTCCCTGCCGGTGCTGTACGAGCACCCGCCGGAGATGGTGGAGAGCGGTGAGCACCTGAAGCTGGAGAACCTGGCCCTGGTGAACCCGAATTTCGGGGCATCGGTGGATGAAGAGCACCTCCGTCGGGAGTTTGAGAAAGCCGAGCAGGAGGGCGAACAGTCCCTCCGTGGTTTCCTGGCGAAGCACGGAAATATCGAAATCGGCCTGAACCTCCGGTCCGACCGCTGGGTGGGGGCGGATTTCTGGGAGCAGCAGGGCCTGGAGCCCGCAATCTCTGTCGATTGGCTGCTGGAGAACTGCGAGGTCATCGACGCCGGAGTTGACGGCGGCGGGCTGGACGACTTGCTCGCCCTAGCCCTGATCGGCCGGCACAAGGTGTCAGGGAAATGGTACTTGTGGGCGCACGCCTGGGCGCACCCGTCCGTGCTGGAGCGCCGGAAATCAGAGGCGGCGAGGTTCCGCGACTTCGAGAAGGACGGTGACCTGACCATCGTTCAGGAGATCGGGGATGACGTTCTGGAAGTCGCTGAGATCGTGGGCCGAGTCGAAGAGGCTGGCCTGCTGGACAAGGTGGGTTGTGACCCTGCGGGCCTGGGCGGAATCGTTGAGGCCCTGGTAGATGCGGGCGTCCCACAAGAGAAGGTCATCGGCATCTCGCAGGGCTGGAAGCTCACGGGGGCGATCAAGACAACGGAGCGCAAGCTGGCCGAGGGTGGACTGATCCACTCCGGCAGCCCGCTCATGGCCTGGTGCGTCGGAAACGCAAGGGTCGAGCCGAAAGGGAACGCCATCGTGATCACGAAGCAAGCGGCCGGCACGGCCAAGATCGATCCGCTGATGGCCACATTCAACGCGGTGACGCTGATGTCGCTGAATCCCGAGGGAATCGGGAAGTCGTTCTGGGAAACCGCATGAAACTCTGGCCTTTCAGCCGAAAGTCGAACGAGGATGGCTCGATTCGCCACTCGCTCGATCTCTTCCGGCTGCTGTACGGCTGGATGGCGACGAAAAGCGGGGCGTCGGTCAGCCACAAGTCGGCCCTGGAGGTGTCGGTGGTGCTGGCTTGTGCCCGGGTGATCTCGGAGGGTATCGCCCAGGTCCCGTTCAAGCTCTACCGGGCAGACGGCGAGAAGATGGCGCCGGCCACGGATCATCCGCTGTACTCGATCTTGCATCGCCGGCCGAATAGCTGGATGACCAGCTTCGACTTGCGAGAGACGATGGCGCTGCACGCGGTTTTGACGGGGGATGCGGTGTCCTTCGTGAACCGCGTCCGCGGCGAGGTGCGGGAGATCATCCCCTTCGCCCCGGCCAACGTCACGATCAAGCAGGAGAACGACTATCGGCTGACGTACAGGCTCCAGGCGCCGAACGGGCAGAGCCAGGATTTCCCGCAGGAGGCGATCTGGCACTGGCGCGGGCCGAGCTGGGATGGTGTCTGCGGAATGGACGTGGTGAAGCTGGCCAGGGAATCGATTGGGCTGGCGATGGCAACCGAGGAATCCCAGGCCAGGATGACGAAATCCGGGGCCTCCATGTCCGGCCTCTATTCGGTCGAAGACAAGCTCAACCCGGACCAGTACAAGGCGCTCAGGGAGTGGATCGACAAGAACTTCGACGGCCCGCAGAACGTTGGTCGCACGAAGCTGCTGGATCGTGGGGCGAAGTACACGCCTACCAGCATGACGGCGGTGGATGCCCAGTTGCTGGAGACGAGAAAGCAGCAAGTCGAGGAGATTTGCCGGGCGTTTCGTGTCATGCCGATCATGGTGGGGTACTCGGACAAGACCGCCACCTACGCCAGCGCCGAATCGATGTTTCTCGCGCATGTGGTCCATACGCTGGCGCCTTGGTACACGCGCATTGAGCAGTCCGGGGAATGCCAACTGCTGACCGAGCGTGAACGGGAACAGGGCTACTTCATCAAGTTCAACGCGGCGGGCCTGATGCGTGGGTCGCACAAGGACCGCGCCGAGTATTACGCGAAGGCCCTGGGCGCTGGTGGCGCTCCTGGCTGGATGACGCAAGACGAGATTCGGGCTTTGGAAGAGTTGAACCCGATGGGAGGCGAGGCGGCTGTGTTGCCGAAGCCGACGAATGTAGCCGGCGACAAGCCGAAGGAAGGCGACGATGGAGAGTCTGATCTGCAACCTGCATGAGGTGAAGTTCGATCCGGGCGAAGGCGCCCAGAACATGAGCTTCACCGGCTATGGGGCCGTGTTCGGCAACGTGGATGCCCATGGGGACGTGATCGAGCCGGGGGCCTTCTCCAAGTTCCTGTCGGACGTGAAGAGCGGGAGTCAGCCGTGGCCGGCGATGCTGTCGCAGCATGGCGGCTGGCAGATGAGCGCGGAGGACATGACCCCTATCGGCGTTTGGACCGACTTCAGCGAAGACGGGCATGGGCTGAAGGTTTCGGGGCAACTAGCGGACACGCCTCGCGGACGCGAGATGCATGCCCTGATGAAGATGAGCCCCCGCCCGGCCATCGACGGCATGTCCATCGGATACATCGCCAAGGAGTGGGAGCCCCGCAGCAGGCCGGAAGACCCCAAGCGCCGGCTGAAGCGGATCGACCTGATCGAAGTGTCGCTGGTCACGCGGCCGGCGAACGGAAAAGCGCGCGTCGAGGCTGTGAAGTCCATCGACGCCATTGAAACGCTGGCGGACGCTGAGCGCTACCTGAGAGAGTCAGGCGGCCTGTCCAAGAGCGCCGCCGTGGCACTCGTGTCGCGGATCAAGAGCCTCAGTCGGAGTGATTCTGGCGGGCTGCAAGAGCTGGTCGAAGCCCTCAGAGGGCGAGAGCAGCACATCCCGCGCTGATTCAACAGCGTCACCCGCAACCAGCCGCCCACCGAGGCGGCTTTTTCATTTCCGAAAGGACCGAAGATGAGCGAAATCATCGAAATCAAGAGCCTGATCGAGAAGCAAGGTCAGGCATGGGAAGAGTTCAAGAAGACCAATGACGAACTGGTCAAGGCGAAGGCGGACGGGAAGGCTGTGGCTGACCTCGAAACCAAGCTCGCCAAGATCAGCGCGGACATGGACCAACTCGCCGAGCTGAAGGCCGAGTTCGACAAGTTCGTCACCGCTTCCCAGCGGCCGGGCAACTCCGGCGAAGAGAAGGCGAAGCTGGAAGAAGAGTGCAAGTCGTGGAACGCCATGCTGCGCGCCGACTTCCAGAGCAAGGGTCGTCCGGTGCCTGCCGATGTGTCTGCCGACGCATACGCCCAGTACAAGAGCGCATTCTTCAGCCTCATCCGTCACGGCGACATCGAGCGCCTGTCGGCTGATGAGCGCAAGGCCATGTCGGCGGGCTCGGACCCGGACGGTGGCTATCTGCTGCCCGCTCCGACTGTGGGCCGCATGGTCAAGCGCGTGTGGGAGCAGTCGATCATGCGGCAGATCGCGTCGGTGCAATCGATCTCCACCGACTCGCTGGAAGGCATCGTGGACAACGACGAAGCTGATGCTGGCTGGGTCTCGGAAATCGGCACGCGCAACGACACGGACACGCCGCAAGTCGGTAAGTACCGCATCGAGGCGCACGAGATGTACGCCCAGCCCAAGGTGACGCAGAAGCTGATCGACGATGCGGCCACCGACGTGGAAGCCTGGCTCGCCGACAAGGTCGCGGATAAGTTCGCCCGCATCGAGGGCAACGCCTTCTGGAACGGCAATGGCGTGGGTCAACCTCGCGGACTGGCTTCGTACCCCACCGCTGCGACGACCGACGACACCCGCCCCTGGGGCACCTTCGAGCACATCAATACCGGTGCGAGCGGCGCGTTCCACACGACCAAGGCTGATCCCATTCAGGATCTGATCGGTGCGTTCAAGGACCAGTACCTGCAAGGCGCGGCATTCGTGATGCGCCGCGAGGTGCGCACGCTGATTCGCAAGATGAAGCGCGGCACCACGGACGACACCTACCTGTGGGAGCCGGGCCTTCAAGCTGGCCAGCCTGACCGCCTGCTGGGCTACCCGGTGCGCATCGACCAGTTCATGCCGTCGCTGGGCTCCAACTCGCTGTCGCTGGCCTTCGGCGACTTCAAGGAGGCCTACACCATCGTGGATCGCATCGGTGTGCGCACCCTGCGCGACCCGTACACCGCCAAGCCGTACATCCGCTTCTATTCCACGAAGCGCACCGGCGGCGGCGCCATCAACTTCGAGGCGGTGAAGTTCCTCCGCTTCGCAAGCTCCTAATCAGCACGAAGGAAAGGACAAATCATGAGCCTCATTCATGACGTGAAGATCACGGTGGTGGCTGCTGCTGCTGCCGCTGCGCAGACCGAGGTCGTGTCGAGCGTCCTCGACATGCAGGGTTGGGATGGTGTCATGTTCGTTGCTTTGACTGGCGACGTGACGACCGACGCCGTGCTGACCCTGACCGTGAAGGGCAACACCGAGAACAGCACCAGCTCGCCCACGCCTGTGACGCAGGTTGCCACGTCCGCCTTCACGGCTGACGGCACGAATGCCGACAGCAAGGCCCTGGTGGTGGATGTGAACGAGCCCGCTCTGCGGTATGTGTTCGCCTCTCTCACCCGCACCGCGGCCAACGCTGTGGTGGGCGGCATCATCGCCATCCAGTACAAGGCGGCGCTCAAGCCGACCGTGCAGGATGCCACGGTGATTGCCAGCGCGGTCGGTCCCGGCACCGCCGGCTGATGCGTGTAGCGCCTTCGCAAGAGGGCGCTATGCAGATCATGAGCACCACACTCGTAACCCCCGCTGCATTTCTGCCGGTGACGCTTGAAGAAATCAAGCTGCATCTGCGGGTCGATGGCGATGATGAAGATGACCTGTTGGAGGTCTACATCCCGGCAGCGGTAGCGATGTGCCAGCAACAGATCAACAGCTCCATCATGCTCCAGACATGGAGGCTCACGCTGGAGCGATTCGAGGATTCTGTCCGGCTGCTGAATGCTCCGATTCAGGCCATCGACGCCATCACCTACGTGGATGTGAACGGGGCGACTCAAACGCTCGACTCTGGCGACTACGTTCTGACCGGCGACACCGTGACTCCCGCTGACCAATGGCCGGAAGTAAAGGCTGGCCCTGGCGCGGTGCAAATCACCTACAAGGCCGGCTTTTCTGCCGGGAACGAGGTGGCGCAGCAGGCTGCAGTCCCCGCCGCGATCAAGTCCTGGCTGATGCTGACCGTCGGCACGATGTACGCAAACCGGGAGAGCATCCTTGCCGGGGTGTCGGTGGCGAGCATCCAGGGACAGTTTGTGGATCGGCTGCTGGACCCATACCGGGTGTTCTGATGCGCGCCGGCACCCTCAACTCCCGCGTGACGATCAAGCGCCTCGTCTCAGGACAGGGGCCTGACGGTCAGCCGACCGACGTGTGGTTCGACCTGGCTACGGTGTGGGCCAACATCCGCAACAAGACCGGCTCCGAGGCGATCCGTGCGGACAAAGAGGTGTCCGTGGTGCAGACGAGCATCCGGATTCGGAAGCGCACAGACGTGACGGCGCCCATGAGGGTGCATCACGGCTCGACGGTCTACGAGATCAAGGCCGTTCTGCCGGATGAGGTGGAACGGGAGAAGATCGATCTCGTCTGCGAGGTCATCAATGGCTGACGCATTCCGCATTGAGTTGGACGACTCGGCGCTGAACGCTTCGATGGATCGAATCACGAAAGCGGCAGCGAAGGCCGTCCGGCCGGCCGCCCAGGCCGGCGCGGAGGAGTACTACTTCGAGGCGAGGCTTCGGTGCCCGGTATCAGCTGAGGCTCACTACTTCTACGGTCGCCAGTCGAAGAAGACCGGCGTCCGATACCTGTTCGAGCCTGGAAACCTGCGCAATTCGCTGTATCAGGTGTACTCGAAGGACAACAGCGGGCAGGGCCTGGCCGAGTATCACGTCGCCTGGAACCACCAGAAGGCGCCCTATGGGTTCATGGTGGAGTACGGCACGAGCCGGGCGCCTGCGCATCCGTTTTTGCGGCCTGCATACGCGGCGGTGCAGCAGCACGCCCTGCAGGTTGCCAACGCCGTACTGCTGGACGAGATGCGCAAGGAGCTGGCGTGACGGTAGAGACCGACATCTTCGCGGCCATCAAGGGGCTTGCGGCTGTGGATGGAGCCGGGCGCGCCTGCTATCCGGACGTGGCTCGCCAAGGTGCTCCGACGCCCTACATCGTCTATCAGCAGGTCGGCGGCGAAGCCCCGACGTTCCTGGAGAACGCTGTCCCGTCGAAGAAGAACGGGCGATTCCAGATCACATGCTGGTCGCCCAGCCGATCCGAGGCGGTCGCCAAGATCATCGCTGTGGAGGCCGCCATGGTCACTGCCACGGCATTCCAGGCTCGCCCAGTGGGTGCGCCCGTTTCCCTGTACGACGAAGACACCGGCCTGAGAGGGTCGGCGCAGGATTTCACGGTTTGGTCTAACCGATAGAGGACTGACCGCCAGAGCAAAGCCGCTTCCGGGCAACCGGGGCGGCTTTTTTGTCGCCCGCTGAGGGCATCCACCCCCAACCCGCCGCGTGCGGGTTTTTTCGTTACTGAAAGGCCCTCATCATGAGCGTGAGTCTCCCCAACGGCTCGACGGTCGCCATTGCCTCCGGGTATGGCTCGCCCGTCACCATCACTGCAATCACCAACGCCAATCCCGGCGTTGCAAGCGCAACTGCACATGGCTTCTCGGACGGCGATTATGTGGAAATCACCTCCGGGTGGTCGAAACTCACCGAGCGTGTCGTCCGTGTCGATGACTCCATCACCGACGCTTTCGACCTGGAGGGCGTGGACACCACGTCTACCTCGATGTATCCGTCCGGTGGCGGTGCTGGCTCTGCCCGGAAGATCACCGGCTGGACCCAACTGGCCCAGATCACCGATTCGTCCTCGGAGGGTGGTGAGCAGCAGTTCCTGACCTACCAGTTTCTGGAGTCGGACAGCGAGAAGCGCATCCCGACGACGAAGACCGCAGCTGGCATCACCTTCACGGTGGCCGATGACCCGACCCTGCCGGGCTACATCCTGGCGAAGCAGGCCAACGACGACCGCCTGCCGCGCGCCCTGCTGGTGACGCTCTCCAACGGCGGAAAGCTCCTCTACAACGCCTACATCAGCCTGTCGGTCATCCCGTCGCTGACCGTCAACCAGTTGATGACCGTGCAGGTCACGCTGTCGCTGCTGGGCGATCCGGTGCGCTACAGCTCCTGATGGGAGTTGCCATGGCCCGCTTCGGCGGGCCTTTTCATGCCCGCTGGGTCGCGCCCTTCGGGTCTTTTTCCTGACGAAAGACAACTATGGCAAAGCTCAAGCTGGTTCCCGATCCCACGTTCAAGGCCAAGGTGCCGATCCCTGTGCCCGGCGGCAAGACGACGCCCGTCGAGTTCACCTTCCGCTACCGGAACGCGGACGAGATGGCCGAGTTCGGCAAGACACTGGAGGGCCGGGAAGACCTGGACCTGATGCTGGACATCGCCAGCGGATGGGACCTGGCCGAGCCGTTCGACAAGGAAAACGTGGGGCTGCTGCTGAAGTCCTACGCCGGGTGCGCGTGGCCGATCCTGCGCACCTACATGGACGAACTGAACGCGGCCAAGGAAAAAAACTAAGGGCGGTCGCCGTCGCGCTCTACCGGCCTCCGCCAACCGAGGAGGAGGCGGCCCGCTTCGGGCTGACGGTGGACGAGGCGAGCGGCCCTGAAGTCGAAGTCTGGCCCTGCCACGAGCAGGCGCTGATGGTGTTCTCGAAGTTGGGAACCCAATGGCGCAGCGGAATGGCTGGGGCAACCGGACTTGACTATTCGGGCGTCGAGTCGGCGCTCCGAATGCTACGCATCCCCCGTACTGACTGGCCCGGCCTGTTCGACGACATCCATGTGATGGAGCAGGCCGCGCTGGAGTACATGCACCGCGACACCAAGAAGGGCTGACCCATGGCAGATATGCAATCGCAGATCAAGATGACTGCGGATGCGACTGGCGTTGAGACTGGTGTCGCCCGGGCGAAGCGTTCGATCCGCGATCTGGGCAACACCGCCCAGGTCGAGGGGAAGAAGGCCGCCGCCGGCCTGGAGAACATCAGTGCCGGCAGCGGAAAGGCCGCCACGAAGGTCGAGTCTGCGACTCGCTCGCTCATCGGGTCTATCCAGCGGACCACTGCTGCGATGGAGGCGGGAAGCAAGTCGAGTGCCGACTACTACCGAGCCCTTGCCCAGCAGCGCGGCATTTCGACACAGACGCTGGAACCGTACCTCAAGCAACTTGAGCAGGTCACGGCCAAGCAGAAGGCGGCACAAACAGCCCTGGCCGCCGGGAATGCAGTGCTCGACAAGACGGGGATCAGCGCCAAGCAGACATCTGCGGCGCTTCGTGGCCTCCCTGCACAGTTCACCGACATCGCCGTCAGCCTGCAGGGCAACCAGAATCCCCTCACCGTGCTGCTGCAACAGGGCGGCCAGCTCAAGGACATGTTCGGCGGCATCGGCCCGGCTGCGCGCGCCCTTGGTGGGTACGTGGCGAGCCTCATCACGCCATTCACCCTTGCGGCTGCCGGCGCCGGAGCACTGGCCTTTGCCTACTACCAGGCAACGGAACGCTCCATTGCCTTCAACAAAGCCCTCATCAACACCGGCAACTACGTCGGCAAGACCGCAGGACAGTTGGAGGACATGGCGCGGGCGATCTCGTCCAACATCGGCACGCAGGGGCAGGCAGCCGATGCGCTGGAGCAACTGGCCGCTTCCGGAAAGATCGCCGGAGACAACCTATCCCTTCTCGCTACGGCCGCGGTCGCGATGCAGCGGGAGATGGGCGTGGCGATCAAGGATTCTGTCGCCGACTTCGTGAAGCTGGCCGAGGAGCCCACCAAGGCGTCCGCCAAGCTCAACGAGTCCCTGCACTACCTGACCGAAGAAACCTACTCCCGCATCCGTGCGCTGGAAGAGCAGGGGCGCAAGGAGGAGGCTGCAGCCCTTGCTGAAACCTCCTACGCGAATGCTGCCATCCAGCGCATGCAGAAGGTGCGCGAGGAGTCGGGCTATCTGGCCCGGGCGCTGACGGGCGTCAAGGAGATCGCGCTGGGCATGTGGAACGCCGTTGCCAACGGGGTCGCCAGCATCGGCGCCCAGGCTTCGGCGGCGCAGAAGTTGGTCGATGCCCAGCGGAAGGTCGCCTACCTGCAACAAAACGGCAGCACTCCCCAGGCCCTGGCCAATGCGCAGGCTGATGTTGCCTCTCTGTCCCGCCAGGCGCTGCGCGAACAGGAGAACGCGTATGCACAGGGCGAGCGTGCGCGTAACGAGTCAGCGAAGATCGCGGCATCCGACCGCCTTGCCACGCTCACCAAGGAAATCCAGTCCAACGCTGACCGCCGGAAGAAGGCTCTGAAGCAGCTAGCGGACGACTACAGGACGCTGGGCAAATCGACGGACAGCGACGAGTATCGGAAGGCGGTCGCGGGCATCAATGAGCGATACAAGGATCCGAAGGGGCCCAAGGCAAAAGCGTACCAAGACGACGCCAGCACCAAGATGCTGGCATCCCTCAAGGAGACCGAGGCATCCCTGAAAGCCCAGCTAGAGGCATCCGACAAACTCACGTCTTCCGAGCAGCAGCGGGCGAAGTTCGTTCAGGAAGTCGCGGACCTGAAGGAGAAGCGGCAACTCACTGCCGAACAGAAGAGTCTTCTCGCGTCCAAGGATCAGATCCTCGCGCAACTGGATATCAATGTCGCGCTGGAGAAGCAAATCCAGGCCAAGGAGAAGGCCCGAAAGCTGGACGAAGAGGCCAAGCGTAACGCGGAGGAGTTCAAGCGGCAGATCGAGGCGATCAACCTCTCCATCCAATCAACGGCGCAGAGCCGCGCCGATCAGTACGACCGATCGCTGTCGGCATTCGGACTCGGTACTCGCGCTCGTGAACAGGTCGAAGCGCAGAAGTCCATCTTCCGGGAGTTCGAGCGCTACCAGCTCCAACTCAACAAGCAGGCAGCCGAGAAGAATCAGCTCGGGTCCGACGAGTACAAGGCCGAGTCCCAGCGCATCAAGGACGCCCTGAACGACGCCCTGAAGGCGCAGGAAGACTACTTCGCGGCGCTGAAGGATAAGCAGAGTGATTGGAAAAACGGAGCGAACGAGGCGCTGGCTGACTACATCGACCGCATCGACAATGCATCGGAGCGCGCGAGAGAGGCTATTACACAGGGGTTGGACGGCCTGACCGACTCCCTCACCGACACACTGATGGGCGAGGGCTCTGGCTCATGGGAAGACTTTGGCAAGAACATCGCCCGGCGACTGCTGAAGGGATTTGTCGAAGCTGAGATCACCAAGCCGCTCGCCCAGTTCTTGCAACAGAGCCTCGCTGACGGGTCTTCTGGTGTCGGCAGCGTTCTAGGCTCCCTGTTCGGCGGAAAGGGCTCGGGGGCACTTGCCAGCCTGCTTGGAGTGAAGGATGCCGCTGGAGCAACTTCGACGGCTGCCGCGGCAACTGCACAGGCTTCGGTGGCCACAAGCGCCACGGCGGCGACCACCGCGCTGACTGCTCTGGCCACTGCTGCTGCCTCGGCTGCCGCTTCGATGGGTGGATCGAGTCTCGCTGGCGCGCTCAGCGCCGCCAACGCTATCGGGGCTGGAGGCGGAGACGCCTTGGGTTCGCTGATCTCGTCAATGGGGTGGGCTGATGGCGGCTACACCGGGGCGGGCGGAAAGTACCAGCCGGCCGGAATCGTCCATGCTGGCGAATACGTCATCAACGCCGAGAGCACAAAGCGCATTGGCCTGAACTTGCTGGACAAGCTCAACCGGCGCGGCTTCGCTGATGGTGGGTTCGTGAACCCGGCGGCCATCATGGGCGGCGATCTTCGCGGCCCGGGCAACAGCACCACGCAGAACATCAACATCCACAACCACTTCGCCGCCGGCACGAGCCGCGAAACGGTTGACCAGGCTGTGCTGAGGATGTCCCGTGCGCTCCAGAAGGCCGGGAGGAACGCATGATCGTCCTCGATAACGTCATCTTCCCGAACAGCGTCATCGTGGCCGGGGTGACGGGCACGCGGTCGAGGCAGAACACCCGAACGCGGAACCAGGGCGGCTATGTCGATGTGTCGGTGGTGCGGGACTACACCCTGCGCTCCTGGCAGATCGGCACGGCTCCTCTGCGCATCCCGGCGTTCGAGCAACTGATCGCGGTTGCCGAGGTGACGGACTACGGGGCGTTCGGGATGCTGCTGGAAGACCCAATCGACAACACCGCGACGGTGGCGAACGGGGCACTTGTGGGCTACATGCTTGGGGTTGAGGCCGGGCCGGTGGGTTATGGCAATGGTTGCCCGGCCTACGGCTTCCGGAAGCTCTACACCATCGCAGGGGGAGCGAGGACCAAGGCGCATGCCCTGACCCGCACCCGCAATGCCGTCGTCTACCGCGGCGGCGTGGCGGTCACTGTCGGCTCCAGCGCCGGTAACATCGCGATCTCATCCGGGGTGCAGTACGTCACCTTCGTGCCCGATGCCACCCGCACGGTTTCGGGCGTGACGGTCGGTGCTACGACGCAAGTAACGCTGTCCTCTGCCATCGGTCTATCGGTGGGGCATCGCCTGTGGCTCCAGGGCCTGACTGGCGCTGATGCGGCCCTCCTGAACGGCCAGAGCCACGAGATCACGAATATCTCGACGGCCACCTACACCCTGGCCGTGAACACGTCTGGAAAGACGATCACGGCGGCCGGGCAGGGCCACAAGTACCCGCAGCCGGACGAGACGCTGACGTGGGCCGGCAAGTTCTACTTCCCCGTCCATTTCAGGGACGACAACCTCGAATGGGAGTTGGTCGTGCCCGGGCAGTATGACGCGCGCCACGTCACCATCCCGCAGACCTACCTCGATGAGGTAAGGGAAGCCTGATGCGGGCTATTTCATCGGCACTCGCGGCGCATTACGCCAGCGGGTCGAGGACTCTTGCGCGCTGCTGGCGCATCGAGCGCAAGGATGGGGCGGTGTTCTGCCTCACGTCTTGTTCATTCGACCTGCTGTACCTGGGCGAGGTCTACCGGGCAAAGGAAGGGCTAAACCCGAACGCCATCGAGCAGACCGCTGACGGGGCGGTGCCGAACTCGGAGATGACAGGGGTGCTGTCGTCCGACCTGGCGACGGAACAGGAGATTCTTGCCGGCGTGTGGGACGGGGCTCAGGTGTCCATCTTCGAGGTCAACTTCCGCGACCTGACGATGGGGCACCTCGTCATCGGGCTTGGGACGCTGGGAGGGATCGAGGTCGGGCGGCTGACCTTCAAGGCCGAGTACCGGGGCCTATCTCAGGCGCTCCAACTTACGACGGGCCGCACCTACTCCCCCATCTGCATGACCGACCTGGGCAGCTCGGAGTGCAAGGTAGACGTGGAGTCCATGCGCGTCACCAGCGCCGTGACCGCCGTCACCGACCGCCGCACGTTCTCGGACTCCGCCAACATCGAAGCGAACGACTGGTTCGGGGCTGGTGTCGTCACGTTCTCCGGTGGCGATCTGGATGGCTTCTCGATGGAGGTCTACAGCTACGACGGGGCGGGGAATTTCCAACTCGTCCTGCCGATGCCCGCGAACATCCCCGTAGGCCAGGCGTACAGCGTCATCCCCGGGTGCCGGAAGCGTCACGAGCGCGGCGCACGCAATCCCCTGGGTGTTTCTGACTGCGTGGACAAGTTCAACAACGTCATCAACTTCCGCGGCTTCCCGCCGAGCCAGTTCCCGGGCAACAACCGGATTCTCGGCTTGGGCAGCAACGCATCCACCTCGTACAACCCATGACGCAAGCAGAGCAAATCGTTGCCTCAGCTCGAAAGGCGATTGGCACGAAGTGGGTCCATCAAGGCCGTTCCGAGGATGGGCTGGACTGCGCCGGCCTGGTCATCAAGATCGGCAACGAGCTTGGCCTGTTGGACTGGGACATCAAGGACTACGAGCGCAAGGCGTCCATGTCCGCGATGCTGGATATCTGCCGAGAACACCTGACCGAGATTCCGCGTGTCGCGCTGCAACCGGGCGATCTCGTTGTTCTGCGATTCAAGGACACCAATCACATCGGCATCATCGGCGACTACCCCCACGGTGGACTGTCGATCATCCACGCCCAGGCCACTGCCCCTCGTCGGGTCGGCGAGAACCGTTTCTGCGATGACTGGATGAAACTGATCGGCTGTCGTCTTGCGGGCTGCTTCCGCTTTCCGGAGCGCGTGCGATGAGTGACGGCCGCACCTGGGGCACCGTCATTGGCGGGATCATTGGGTACTTTGTCCCGGTGGTCGGATGGGCTGCCGGCGCTGCAATCGGTGGTGCTGTCGGCGGCTTGTTGGAGCCGACGAAGAAGGTGGAGCAGGGTCGGATCGAAGACATGAAGGTGTCTGTCAGCCAGTACGGCGCAGGCATCCCGGAGACGTGGGGCAACAACGTTCCTCCTGCGACGTGGGTGTGGGCGACCGATGTCATCGAGATCGGCCAGACCCAGGGCGGGGGGAAGGGTGGGGGCGGGACGGAAGTCACGCAATACCGGCAGTTCATTCACGGCTACCTTGTGTTGGGCAGGACGCCCCCTGTCGGCTCCACGATCCAGATCCGCAAGGTCTGGGTAGACGGGAAGCTCAACTATGACGGGTCGTCGGGCATTTCACCCGCCCAGGCCCTTGCCTCCACGGAGAACCCCTTTGCTCAGATGAGCGTGCACCCAGGGTGGGAGGACCAGATTCCGCATCCCATCATGGAGTTCTATGAGGGCATTGGGAACACCCCTGCGTATCGGGGTGTGGTGGGCGTGTTCGTCTTCGGGCTGGAGTGCCCAGGTGGTCGCATCCCGCAATTGAGTTTCGAGATCTGCACCAACGCCGGCACGCAGGTTGTGAACTCCACCCTGCGCACGTTCACCTCGACATTTCTTGCGACTGTTTCCTGCATCGATGATCCCGCAGCATTCACCATGCTGTACGGCAGAGGGTGGGATGGCTTCTATGTCAACTACGAGGTCGAGGTCTGGCGGATAGGCCTTGACGGCACGCGGGCCATCCAAAACAGATTCACCGCACGCAACAACCGGGTTCCTGGGCGGGGACACTCCGACGAACCAAGTTTTGTGACGAATGGTGTGTCCGGCGATTCTCTGGACTACTACAACGCCGATGGATTCTCTAAAGCCTACTCGTTCCCGTTCACCGTGAACGCGGAGCAGACGGTCTATTGCAAACTTGGTGAGCGAGCCATCTTTGGATGGGGAACCACATTCAACAACGGACCTTACCTGTTCGATGAAGACCACGGTCGCAGGGACATGGCCCTTGGGTACGTCGCAGACGTGGCCATGACAGACGCCTACATCTATGTCCTGCGCAATGGATCGCTGGATCGGTACGACATCGAGAACCTTGCCTATGCCGGTCAGGTTTGCACCATTCCAGGAGGCGGATCGGGTGATCGCATGCACGTGGTGAATGACGAGGAGATCTATGTGCAGAAGGGTGGGACATCTGATGTTCTTCGTGTGATCGACGGTTCTCTGGTTGACTGGTTCGATGCCTTCTCGCGGAGCACGGTACTTGGGTCGGTGTTCAATGTCCGCGGCAACATGCTCATCGAAACCGATGGGTCGTCGATTTCTCCCACACGAATCAACATCTCTCAACGTGGCATGTCGCCAGTTGAGGCTCCGATTGATGAGGTCATTGAGTCACAGTGCGAGCGCGTCGGTCTCTCGGGGCAAATTGATGTCTCGACCATCGATGACACGGTGTGGGGCTACACCTTCAACAAGTCGCCCGCGAGCGCCAGGAACAACATTGCTCCGCTGCTTACCTATGCGGGTGTGGCGCAGGTCGAGGAAGACGGCATCATCCGGTTCTTCCATCGTGGCGACAAGACGACAGTGTCCGCGATCAGCTACGAAGAATTGGGATGCACCGAGGATGGACAGGAACCGGGCGATCCATTTCCACTGACTCGGACGCAAGAGGCAGAGTGCCCACGCTCGGTGACGGTGCAGTACGTCAACCCGTTCTTCGACTACCAGACCAGCGCCGAGACGGCTCGGCGGATCGTCACGGACTCGGAGCTTGACGAGACAGTGACCCTGGATGTGGCGATGACGCCCGACAAGGCGGCCACCATCGCTCACAGGACGCTGTACGAGCGGTGGATTGCCAGGGACACGCGATCCTTCAAGGTGTCGCGCAAGTTCGCGGCCTTGTCCCCTGGTGACGTGGTGACCATCGAGTATCCACGCGGCACTATTGGCAACTACATGCTCGCCAAGGTCAACGATACCGGGGCATTGATCGAAGCAGAGTGCGTGCCCGCCGACGCTGAGTTGCTGACGCAAAACGTGCCCGGAACCAACGGGTACAGCGGGCAGCAGATTTCCCCATTGCCATCGCCCACGATGTTGACCATTGTGGACTCCAGAATCCTTCGCGATGCCGACAACAACGCCGGTCTGTATGCAGCAATGGCTGGTCTAGGTTCTGCCTGGTCTGGCGCGGAGTTGTGGGCTGGAGAGGACGCCAATTCTCTCCTTTCCCGAGGGAAAGTCACATCCGCAGCGGTGCAAGGCATGTGCTTCTCGGTCTTGGGAAACTACACCCTTGGGAACGTCGATGAACACAATCTATTGACTGTGGATGTTGGGACTGGCGTCTTGTCGAGTACTACCAGGGACCTGCTGCTCAATTGGACGACAAACGTCGCAGCAGTCGGTGCGCCCGGCCGATGGGAGATCATCAAGTTCCAGCGAGTTGATGATCTTGGATCTGGCCGGTACATCCTGTCCGGGTTGCTGCGCGGACTTCAGGGATCCGAATTTGCAATTGGCCAGCACGCGGATGGTGATCGCTTCGTACTGCTGTCTGATGGTGGTGTGCTGAGGCCGAGTTTCGACACCGGAACCATCGGCCAGGATCTGGCGTTCAAGGCCGTATCGATTGGGAGGCGCTTCGATTCGGCGGGCGCTCAGACATCGACGAATACAGGAGAGGGCCTTCGTCCTGCGAGCCCGACAACTCCGCGCAAGAGCTACAGCGGGAACGACATTGTTCTCACCTGGCGCCGAAGGACGCGACTATCTCAACAATGGTGGCTGGGCAACGTGCCTCTCGGCGAGGAATCGCAACAGTACGAGATCGACATCTTCGCCGACGACACCTTCACGTCGTTGAAGCGCACGTTGATCGCCACGAGCCAGACCGTCACGTACACCTCTGCTCAGCAGATTGCCGACTTCGGAAGCAATCAGACCACGATCCACGTCCGCATCTACCAAATGAGCGGGACAGTGGGGCGCGGGCACGAACTCCAGCAGAGCATCTAGTCAAATTCGCATCAACACAGCCGCCTTCGGGCGGCTTTTTGTTCTGGGGAACCCATGACCACACTTACGACGATTGCCGCAGGAACTGGGGCGATCCCGGACATCAACGACAACTTCCTGGCGACTGGGCCTGCCGGGATGTATGCGCGTCGTGCCATCGCATCTTCTGGATTAGTTTGGGGCTACTACGGCGGAATCGCATTCGGCAACACGATTTCGAACGGAACAGTGACGCTCACCGCTTCGAGCACCAACTACATCGTTGCCGCTCGCTCGAATGGTGCGGTGTCTGTCTCCACGTCGAACACGAACTGGAACAACGCGACCGACTACTACAGGCTTTATCAGGTCGTCACCGGTTCTGCGTCCGTCTCAAGTTACACCGACCACCGCGACTTCACTAGCGGCGGCGGAGGGGCAACCGATTTCATCAGCCTCGGCGACGTTCCTGGCGCCTATACCGGCGAGGGCGGGGCCTACGTTCGGGTAAAGGCCACCGAGGACGGCCTGGAGTTTGTTCCGGGCGGATCGGGCGGTGACGCCGAAGACATCACGTATGACCCCAGCACGTCTGGCCTGAGCGCGACAGATGTTCAGGCGGCCATTGATGAGCTTGCCGCCGCGCCCACTCAGATGCAATGCATCCCTATTGCGTGCAGCGACGAGACGACCGCGCTTTCGGCGGGCACGGCCAAGGTCACGTTCAGGATGCCGTATGCCATGACGCTGACCTCTGTTCGCGCCTCTCTGACGACTGCGCAAAGCAGCGGCTCCATCTTCACCGTCGATATCAACGAGTCGGGATCATCAATCCTGTCCACCAAGCTGACGATAGACAACACGGAGAAGACAAGCACGACCGCAGCAACGCCGCCCGTGATCAGTGATTCGTCTCTCGCTGACGACGCGGAAATCACCATCGACATTGACCAGATCGGCAATGGGACGGCTGCGGGTCTCAAGGTCTATCTGATCGGGACGCCCTGATGCTGCTCAATCCGTATCGCTTCGGCGCCACGTCATGGAGCCCACTCAATCTATCCGGTCTGAGCGCTTGGTACATCTCCGACTATCCCGGAAACACCCTGACATCGGGTGAGCTTGCCACGATCTTTGATCGATCTGGGCGTGGAAACCACATGTCCAACTTGGGCGGAAGTTCCGCGAACCGTGCAACGATGGTTGCATCAGGACTCAACGGGCGCACGATATGGCGCAGCGATTCGGCGTCCAAGAGAGGCGCATTCAACTGCGCTGCGACCGACGGTAGAAGCATCACGACGAGTGTCAGCGGAGTGACGATGTTCGCGGTGCAGCGAATGAACCCTGCCCAAACTGTTGCCGCTGATGCTAGTGTTATCAGATTCACGACGGCGGGTGGCACGGCTTCCAGGGCAATGATTGGCCGAGGCGACACCGCCGTGAACGCAATCTATACCGGAGGCCGCAGGACTGATTCGGACAGCTACGCTGGCGCGGCCGACACGACCGATTATTCCAATAACTGGGCGGTGATCGTTGGCGTCATCGACTACGCCAATGCAAACGCATATGTTTCCGTCAATGGGACTATTACTGCCAACAATCCGTCGTTCCAAATTCCGTCAAATAGTGACACAGCCGTCAGCCAGTACTTCGCCGTAGGGCACAACGGCAACGGTGCAACACATGCATTTGGAGACTATGCAGAGTTGGGCGCTACCCGTTTGGCACTTGGATTGTCAGATCGGCAGAAGTTGGAAGGCTACTTGTCCTGGCAATGGGGCCTGGAAGGCGACCTGCCAGGTGGTCACCCCTATAAATTGTCTCCCCCCTAACCGCCTCCGGGCGGTTTTCTTTTGCCTGAAAGGTTGCCCAGTGCCAGCAAAGCAAGAACTCCATGACATCGCCATTGAGGCAGCCAAGGCATCCCCGGGGGTGTTGGTGTCCGGCATCACGCTCAATACCGTCGTGACGATAGCCACGCTGGTCTTCGTCGTCCTCCAAATCGCGTACCTCACCCGGAAGTGGATACGCGAGGAAACCGAGTGGGGCAGGAAGATCAAGCGGTGGGCTGAGCGGCACGGGATCTCGAAGCCGATGGAGCTGGACGAATGAAGACTCCTGGCGCACCGAGCATCCCCGCCTCGCTCGCGCGCAAGGGCGCGATCCCCGCTGCACTCCTCGCCGCGCTGACCAGTCCCCTGGCGTACACCACCCTGGAGCGCATGGAAGGCAACATCCTGCGGGTGTATCGGGACAACCTGGCTGGAGGCATCCCCACCTACTGCGCCGGCCGAACGGACTGGAATGCGAAGGTCGGGGAAAAGCTGACCGACGACCAGTGCCGCGAAGTGAACAAGGTCACTCTGCTGGAGTATGGCTACGCGATCCTGAGCTGCGTCTCGTGGGACTACCTGTCTGCCTCGCGCCTGATCGGCCTGACGATGTTCGCCGTCAACGTCGGGAAGGAGGGTGCCTGCGGCTCACAGGCGGTGCGCAACATCAACGCCGGCAGGGTGATGCAGGGGTGTGACCTGATCGCGCGAACCCCGGACGGGCGGCCGAACTGGTCGAACGCTGGCGGGAAGTACGTGCAGGGCCTGCAAAACCGTAGGCAGGCCGAGCGCAAGCTATGTCGGGAGGAGGCATGACCGAGAAGCTGCTTGAGAAGAAGTGGATCGTGACGTGCTACCTGCTGCTGATTCCCACGGTGCTGAGGCTGGTGGACAAGCTCACGGAATCGGGCCTGCTGACGATCTGGGGCCTTGCTGCCGGGGCGTTTCTCACCGCCGAAGTCGTCGAGAAGGCGACCGCGAAGGAGCCGTGATGCCCTGCACCCGCTGCGGATCGCCTGACCACACGGTGAGCAAGTGCCCGTGGCCCACCCCAATGAACCCAATCGTTCACCCAAATGGCACCCCAAAGGGCGGCGCTGGCCCGCGCAGCAGGCCACCCCTTTTGGTTGCACAAGGCCAACAAAATCAACCACTTGCGCGCATCGAGTCGGCGGCGCGGAGCCTCCAGGTGGCCACCCCTAAAACGGTGGATTTGCACCAAATTGCACCATGACCGCCCTCCTGAACTGGCGCCTGTGGGCTGCTGCTGGGGTGGCGATGCTGCTGGCCTGGACCCACTGGCAGGCGTACCGGCAGGGTGGGGCGAGCGCGAGGGTGGAGTTGTCCGACCTGCGCGCCAGCTACGCCGAGGCCGGCCGACACGCCGAAAAGGCCGAGCGCGCAAAGGAGCGCACCTGGGCCGAACGCATTGAGGAGGTATCAACCCATGCCGAAGCCGAGAAAAACGCCCTGGCGGCTGATCTGGCCGCTTCCCGCGCTGCTGCTGACGGCCTGCGCACAGCCGCTGCCAGTGCAGCCCGTAGAGCCTGCCCGCGTGCCGCCGCTGCCGACCCAGGCCAGGGTCAGCCTGGTGCCGACCCCCTCGATCTGCTGGTTGACGTGCTCGGTCGGGCTGACGCGCGAGCGGGAGAGCTGGCGGAGTACGCTGACCGCGCCCGAATAGCCGGGCAGGCGTGCGAGCGGGCTTACGACGCCATCACGAAGTAGCCCCCTGCCTCGGCACGACCCACGCATCCAGCCCGGCAGCGAGGGCAGCACAGGCAAGGGCGGTGCGCCGATCAATGGCGCGATCCCCCGCGATCCACTCCGCGTACGTGCGCCGTCCTATGCCCAGGGCCTCGGCGGCAGTGGTGTAGCTGTAGCCCATGTGGGCCTGCCAGGCGCGCAGGTCGGCGGGGGTCATGGCGCCTTGCCCTCGCGCATCCACGCATTGGCCTTGATGCCCCATCCGGGCGGCTTGGGCCGCTTGGCGGCCTCCAGCAAGGCTGCTTTGGTGTTGGGGTGCGCGGGCTTGCCGCGCTTGATCTCGGCCATCCTAGCCAGTGCCTCGGGCGATGCGGCGGCAGCACGCCCGCGGGCCGCTGCGTCCGGGGGCACACCAGTGCGCTCCTGCAGCAGCTTGCGCGTGCCGTCGGTGACGCGGCCCACGCCGAGCGCCTTGCGCCACATCCATACCGTGGTGGTGCTGACGCCCCACCAGTAGCAGACCGCCTCCGACGACTCCGTGTGGACGGCGCGGCTCAACTCAGCGGTCAGGATCAGCGAGGCGCGGCCACGCCTTTTATGGCGCGGCCAGGAGAGCGGCGCGGCGGTCCATCCGCCGACCTCCACGCGCCCGGCGATCTCGTCATCCAGCCAGTCGCCCGGGCGGCAGGCGGGTGGCTGGTAAGGGCCGGCAATCAGCTCAGGCGCTGGCATGGGAGAGCGCGGCCTGCGCCTTGCGCTGATCGAGCATGGAGACGGCGCCGGCGCGCATCATGACGAGGTTGCCCGTGGCCTTGTTGCGCGCCAGAGCGCCGATCTCGTCGCCGCGCTGCACGGTGCCCAGCATGTCCCAGCCGGGCGGCACGGCGTGCTGGTAGAGCCGCCAGGGGCCGCATGGCGTGATGATGAGACGAGCGCGGTTGCTCATGGCATCAATGCGCGCGCCGCCAGCCCTCGATGGGTCGCACAGTGGCGATGGCCTTGAGTGCGGCTTCGGGGCTGCGCCACATCTCGGCATGGGCGGCGGTCAGGCCGCGCACGTAGTCGCTGGCCTTGTAGATCGGACGGTAGGGCTTGCCGTTGCCCCGGGCGATGCTGTCCGCGTCCTTGACGTAGAGCGAGCCGTCGAAGTCGTCGTAGGCGTACTCGCGGACGAGGCCGTCCGCGTCGGTGATCGTGGCCTCTTGCATCGTCGGCTCCTTACTTGGCCATGCGGCTCTTGATGATCTGGATTTCGAGGTGGGTCACGCCGGCCTCGGCCTCGATCTTGGGCATGTCCAGCATGCTGATGTTGCCAGCCTTGCTGTACTTGGCCACTGCAGCGGCCCAGGCGGCGCGGTACTGGCCGATGTTGTCAATGATGTGCTGGATGCGGGCCTCGGACTTGGCGCGGGCCTCTTGCTCAATGGCGGCTGCGTGGGGGTTGTAGCCGTAGCCACCCTCGTTGTGGATGGCTGCGTGGCGGGCGGCTTGTTGCGCTGCGGACATTTTTCTCTCCTTGCCCCTCATCCCGGGAGGCGCCGGTGGACTGCGATGCGCTGTCCATGGGTGTTAATGTAGTGCGGAAATCGCACTAGGGCAAGCACTTTTTTAGGTGCTCGGCCCTAATCGCGGGGCCGCAGCACCCAGGACTGCGCGTAATCGTAAGGCACCCCAAGGTGGTCGATCCGCTCGAACCCGGCGATCACCAGCCGGTCGGGCGTCATCTCGATCACCCTGGCGTCCCATAGCTCCATCGACCCATCTTCCCATGTCGCCGTCGCGATGGTGATGACGCGCTGGCCCAGCTCCGGCTTGACGACCTCGCGCATGCCCACCGTGACCCCGCGCCGTCGTGTCGCGGGGAATGCGTGCTGCCACCCGGGGATCACCATCCCCTTCTCGCGGGTGTAGATCAGGTCAAACTGCAAGGCCATGATACTGGTTGAATATCCAGTATTATCCGGTCCAAGCCGCTCCACAATGGGCTCATGTGCAACCGTTACGAGTCGCCCGCCGAGCGCGAGATCGAGGACTTCTGGCACATCGGCCGGGCCAATCAGCCGCGGTGGTACGACACCCCGCGCGAGGTGTTCCCGCGCGCGCCTGGGCCGTTCGTGCGGCGCGCCAGGGGGGATTACGGCTATTCGCGCGAGCTGGTCGTGGGCCAGTGGGGTTTGATCCCCTGGTTCGCCAAGACCCCGAAGCTGACCTACTCCACCAACAACGCGCGCAGCGAGGAGTTGGAGGGCAAGGCCACCTTTAAGGACCCGTGGAAGCGCGGGCAACGCTGCATCATCCCCGCCTGGGCCTTCGACGAGCCCAACTGGGAGTCCGGCAAGAATGTCTGGTGGCGCTTCCGCCGTGCGGATGGGCAGCCCTGGGGCCTGGCCGGGCTATGGGCGACGTGGACCGACAGGACGACAGGGGAAGTCCACGAGTCCTACACCATGCTCACCATCAACGCGGATACACATCCCCTGATGCGCCGCATGCACAAGCCAGATCCGAAACTGCCACCAGATCAGCAGGACAAGCGGTCAGTGATCCCGCTGGAGCCGCAAGACTGGGATCAGTGGCTCGCCGGGACCACAGCTGATGCGCAGGCGCTCCTGAAACTCGCCCCCGTGGAGGTATTTGATGCCGGACCCGCAAGTGAGACTTGAGGCGCTTTTGGACGGTGCCACGCCCGAGCAACTGCACATCGCCCAACGGGCGGCGGAGCAAGCCCTAGATGCTGCCGGTGTGACACCAGCCCAAGCCTATGCGGCAGAGGTCGCCCTGCTGGACTGGGGCGACAGCGACACCAACGAGGCATTCCGACCATCGCCGGAGCAAAGCAGGGCGCTCGATGCTCTGGACCTGGCCGAGCGCGCAGCCAATGAAGCGCTCAAGATCCAGCCGGGCCAACTGGGCGTGATGCTGGATTGGGCGGAGTCGTGAACTTCCCCTCCCGACCGCAGTTGCCGCAGCGAGCGGTGTAGGTCTCGCCGGGCGGGGAGGGCTCCTGCCGGTGCAGTTCCCACGTCCTGGCGCACATCGGGCAGCGCAGGCGGATGTGGGTGGGCGAGAAGAGGTGGACGCCGAAGGTCAGCACGGCTGCATTCTGCCCCTCGAAGCGCAGGACGTAGAGGAGGCAGTACATGGGGCAATTCTGCCTGTGCAATTTCGGTGTAATTTCCTGAAAAATCTGGCTCATTCCAGCCTGTCAGGAGCGCCGCTTCCCCTCTGAGACGAACCTGCGGCATGGGTCGAACTGGCATTCACACTGCAGGGGTCGCAAGTTCGAACCTTGCATCGCCCACCATTCACAAGAAGCATTCCCGTTTCATCGACGTCCCACCCCGCGTGGGACGGATTCGGGGCGGCCGAACGGGCCCCATCGCCAAGCCGGGGGGCCCCGACACATGACGACGCGCTTCCTGGACAGATTCGTCAGCCGCGAACACCGCTTCACTCTTGGCGTCGACCGGCAAACCGGTCAATACTATCTTTCCACGCCCGTCTCCGGCATGAACCGGGCCGCCGAATGGGAGGCGTACTTCGTGATCGGCGAGGATCAGTTCCGGCTCTTCCAGGCCTCGCCCGGCGCTGCGGAGGGTTTCCTCGAGGACTGCCGCATGGGTCGCAATGACGCCCGGCTGATCCATCCGAAGTAGGGCGCCGGCTCCTGCCGAAGCACGACGCACTGCATCGGCAGCCAACATGGAAGGACCCTCATGAAATCCATGTCGATCTTTGGCGTCGCGGCGCTCGCCGCGTTCTGCTTCGGCCAGGCCCAGGCGCAGTTCGATCCCGGCGCCTCGATGGACCTGGGTGCCGGCATGGGCGCGACCGCCTTGGGGCAATCCACGCTGAGCGGCACCCGCAACATCGGCCAGGGCGGTCACGCCTCGGACGAGCTGTCGCCGACCATGAGGAAGTACTGCGCGCAATGGCCGGACGAAGGCGTGTGCAAGGCGGATCGCGCCCGCCGGGCGAGAGGCGGTCCTCAGGCGGCGGCGCCGCGCCGGGCTGCTGAACCGGATCAGGCGGCCATGATGCGTTCGCTTGCACCCGAATACCGGCGCCGCATCCGTGACCATGGCCAGGCGGAGGCAGACCGCTGGCTCGCGCAGACAGCCCGGGAAATGGGCCGGCGGGACGGCGTAGCCGCGCGTCGTGCCCAAGGCCGGTGAGGCGCTGCGCGGCACCACCATCCGGCAGGCATCGCGTGGTCCTCGGCCGACGCCCGGTCGCGGCGGCCTCCGCCTGCCGCGCATCGGCCGGATCGGCGCATCATCTGCAGCAAAGGAGGCCGCCATGCCAGACCTGCCCACGCCGATCACGCCCGACGATCCGGCCGAACTGCCCGTGGAGCCGGACCGCGGCCCCGCCATGCCCGCCGCGCCGCCCTCGGATTCGACGATTCCCCCGCCGGTCAAGCCGGACCACGGACAGGCGCTGCGTGCGTGGCGCCGGCTGACGCTGTCCAGGCACTTCATGCGCGCGGCCAACTTCCGCTGGCGGATGGTCTGAGCGCCGGTCCAGCGGCTAAGCTCGCCGCATGGACGAATTCGATTGCGCCGTCATCGGCGCCGGTGTGGTGGGCCTGGCCGTCGCGCGTGCGCTGGCGCTGCAGGGCCGCGAGGTCATCGTGCTGGAGTCTGAAGGCGCCATCGGCACCGGCACCAGTTCCCGCAACAGCGAGGTGATCCACGCCGGCATCTACTACCCGCAAGGCTCGCTCAAGGCGCGGCTGTGCGTTCAGGGCAAGGAGATGCTCTACGCCTACGCCGCCGAGCGGAACCTCCCCCATCGCCGCTGCGGCAAGCTGATCGTGGCCACGGCGCCCGCGCAGGCGGCGGCACTGGAGGACATCGTCCGCAAGGCGCGCGCGAACGGCGTCGACGACCTGCAGGCGCTCGATGCGCGGCAGGCCCGCGCGCTGGAGCCGTCGCTGTCCTGCGAGGCCGCCTTGCTTTCGCCCAGCACCGGCATCGTCGACAGCCACGCGCTGATGCTCGCGCTGCAGGGCGACCTGGAGAACGCGGGCGGCATGCTGGCGCTCAAGTCGCCGGTGGCGCGCGCCGTCTGCGGGCCGGCGGGGATCGACCTGGTCGGCGTCGACGGCACGCAGTTGCGCTGCCGCTCAGTGGTCAACGCGGCGGGTCTGGGGGCGCCGGCGCTGGCGCGGCGCTTCGACGGGCTGGACCCGCGGCACGTGCCCGCCGCCCACTGGGCCAAGGGAAGCTATTTCACGCTCGCCGGGCGCTCGCCGTTCAGCCGGCTGATTTATCCGGTGCCCGAAGCCGCGGGGCTGGGCGTGCACCTGACGCTGGACCTGGGCGGGCAGGCGAAGTTCGGGCCCGACGTGCAGTGGGTGGATTCGCCGGACGACCTGGAGGTCGATCCGTCCCGCGCCGACGGCTTCTATGCCGAGGTCCGCAAGTACTGGCCGGCCCTGGCCGACGGGGCGCTGCAGCCGGGCTACGCGGGCATCCGGCCGAAGATCTCCGGGCCGGGCGAGCCGGCCCGCGACTTCGTCATCCAGGGGCCGGCCGAGCACGGCGTCGCCGGGCTGGTCAACCTGTTCGGCATCGAGTCGCCTGGGCTGACCAGCAGCCTGGCGATTGCGGAATTCGTGGCCCGAATGCCGGACATATCCCACTAAAGCCGCGCGCATCACGGGGTAACATGGTCGGCACGCCGCTTGCAGGCGTGTCCACTGCCGGCGCTTCGCCGGCGTCGTGATCACACTGAGGGAAGGTTCATCACCCATGTCCGCAACCAAGAATCTCGAAGCAGCCGCCAACGCCGTGGTCGAAGACCTCGCCAGCGACGTCAAGGGGGTGCTCTCCAGCAAGGAACTGGAATCCGTGCCTCAGGTCAAGGCGCTCAAGCAGCGTGTCGAGGCCAAGCTGGCCATCGCCCGCGAGCTGGCGGCCGAGAAGAGCCGCATCGCCGCCAAGCGGGCCAAGGACGCGGCGCAGACCGCCAACGCCTACGCCCATGACGAGCCCTGGCAGATCGCCGCCGGCGCACTGGCGGTCGGCGTGCTGGTGGGCCTGCTGCTTGGCCGCCGCTGAGCGTCCGACCCTGTCGGCGGCCGGGCTCCGGCGCCGCGGGTTTGATCTGCAGGGAGCATGGAGGCGCGGCGCATGAAGCGGCTGCTGGGTCTTTTCGGCATCGACGAACGGATTGCCCGCGTGCGCTCCGCCGTGGGCGAGGGCGTGATCGCGGCGGAGGACCGTGCGCAACTGGTGCGCATGGCGCTCGCCGACCTGAAGACGCCGCTGCAACGCATGGCGGCGCTGCTGGTGGCGCTGGTCGGGCTGACCATCGTGATGGCGGTGCTGCTCTCGCTGGCGGTGATCGTGCATTTCTGGGACACGCCCCAGCGCAGCACGGCCGCCTGGATCGTGGCCCTGGTGTGGATCGTCCTCTGGGCGGGCGCGCTGGTCGGCCTGGTGACGTCGCTGCGCGGCGCCTCGTCGGCCGTGCAGCCGGCGCAGCTGGAGTTCGAGCGCGACATCGAGTGGCTGCAGGCGCGCTTCGGCGACGAGGACAAGCCGCGCGAGCCGCGCCCGGCCACCCTGGCCGAGCTGGTCGACCGCATCGAAGGCCAGCGCCGGCGCCTGGTCCTGGCCGAGCGCCTGGAGGCCGCCGCCGAGGCGGCGCAGGCGGAGGCTGTGGCGGCAGGCACGGCGCGCGAGCCGCTGCAGGCGCGGGCCACGCGCATGGCGCGCGAGCATCCGGTGGCGGCCGGCGCCGCGGCCGCGGTGCTGCTGGCGGCCGTCGGTCCGCGCCGGGTGCTCAAGGCCGCGAGCTGGGCGCTGCCGATCCTCTGGAAACTGCGCTGAGTTTTTCCGGGAAGCCGCCGAGCGCGTGATGCGCCGGCGGCTTTTTCTTTTTCGGCGGGCTGTCAGCCCCGGCGCAGCGCCTGCGCCACCTCGCGCACCAGCGCCGGGCCCTTGTAGATGAGGCCGGTGTAGATCTGCACCACGTCCGCGCCGGCGGCGCGCTTGGCCTGTGCGTCCGCGCCGCTGAGGATGCCGCCCACGCCGATGATCGGGAAGTCCGGCCCCAGGGCCGCGCGCAGGCCCGCCACGACGCGGTCGCTGGCCTCGCGCACCGGCGCGCCCGAGAGGCCGCCGGTCTCCCCGGCGTGGCGCATGCCCTGCACGGCGGCGCGCTCCAGCGTGGTGTTGGTGGCGATGACGCCGTCCATGCCGTGGCGGCGCAGCGTGTCGGCGATGACCGCCACCTGGTCCGCCACCAGGTCCGGCGCGATCTTGACGAACACCGGCACATGGCGGCCCTGCGCGGCCGCCAGGACGCCGCGCCGCTCGGCGATGGCGCCCAGCAGCGCGTCCAGCGCCTCGTCGCTCTGCAGGCTGCGCAGGTTGGCGGTGTTGGGGCTGGAGATGTTGACCGCCACGTAGTCGGCGTGCGGGTACACGCCCTCCAGGCCGAGCAGGTAGTCGTCCACCGCCCGCTCGATGGGCGTGGCGGCGTTCTTGCCGATATTCAGGCCCAGCAGCATCGGCGTGCGGCCGGCGCGCTGCGCCTGCTGGCGGAAGCGCGCCTTCTGCACATTGGCGACGAAAGCGTCCAGCCCCTCGTTGTTGAAGCCCAGCCGGTTGATCAGCGCCTGCGCATCGGGCAGGCGGAACATGCGCGGCTTGGGGTTGCCGGGCTGCGCCCTGGGCGTGACGGTGCCGACCTCGACGAAGCCGAAGCCCATCGCGGCGAAGGCGTCGATGCAGCGGGCGTTCTTGTCCAGGCCGGCGGCCAGGCCGACGCGGTTGGGGAAGGCCAGGCCGGCCAGCGTCACCGGGTCGTCGATGCGCGCCGAGGCGTACAGGCAGGCCAGCGGCGTGTTCTGCGTGCGCGCCAGGTTGTCGAGGGTGAGTTCGTGTGCGGCCTCGGGGTCGAGCCCGAAGAGGAAGGGGCGGGCCAGGCCGTAGGCGAGGGAGAGCATCGGATAATTCGCGGCTTCTTTTCTGTCGAGACGAACCCAGGATTTTCCGCCATGAACGCACCCGCACCGACCCAGGACGAACTCAAGGCGATGGTGGGGCAGGCCGCGCTGGCCTACGTGCCGCGCGGCGAGATCGTGGGCGTGGGCACCGGCTCCACCGTCAACAAGTTCATCGAGGCGCTGGCGACGATCAGGGGCGAGATCCGCGGCGCCGTCTCCAGCTCCGTGGCGTCGACCGAGCGGCTGCGCGCGCTGGGCATCGAGGTGTTCGACAGCAACGCGGTGGACGAGCTGGCCGTCTACATCGACGGCGCCGACGAGATCGACGGGCGCGGCTTCATGATCAAGGGCGGCGGCGCGGCGCTCACGCGCGAGAAGATCGTCGCCGCGCAGTCGAGCCGCTTCGTGTGCATCGCCGACGCCTCCAAGCGCGTCGACGTGCTGGGCGCTTTTCCGCTGCCGGTGGAGGTGATCCCGATGGCGGTGCGGCGGATCATGCGGCAGTTCGCGGCGCTGGGCGGCGTGGCGCAGGTGCGCGAGAAGGACGGCGCGCCGCTGGTCACCGACAACGGCCAACACATCCTCGACGTGAGCGGCCTGGCGATCGCCGATCCGCTGGGCTTCGAGAGCGAGGTGAACCAGTGGCCGGGCGTAGTCACCGTCGGCGTGTTCGCGCACCAGAAGGCCGACGTGTGCCTGCTGGCGGCGCCGCAGGGCGTGCAGACGCTCAGTTTCGGCTGAGCGCCGCCGTCAGAAGCGGATGCCGGCCGGGTTCGAGGGCGTGGGGCCGTTGGCGTCTGCCGGCGGGGGCGGCGCGGCAGGGGCCTCGGCCGGAGCGGTGGCCGCCGGTGCCGGCGGGGTGACGCGCTGCTGCGCCACCAGCGGCTGGGCCGGCGGGTTGCGGTAGCCGGGCGGCAACTGCACGCTCTTCGCATAGCCTGCCGAGTCCAGGTAGCGCGACCACTCCGCGTCCGCGAAGCCCTTGACCTGCTGCGTGCCGATGGTCAGCAGCGGCAGCGAATTCTGGCCCGAGAGACGTTCCAGCGCGGCGATGTCGTCCGGCGTCTTCACCGTGCGCTCGTCGAAGGGGATGCCGCGCGTGAGCAGCAGGTTGCGGCCCGTCTCGCAGGGAGCGCAGTCGTCACCCGTGTAGATCGTCACCGGGTAGCGCTGCACGACCTGGCGCAGTTCGTACGGCAGCAGGGCCCCGGCGCCCGCGCCGCTGCTGCCCGCCCGGCCGGGCGCGACCGGCTGGGCGCTGGCCGCCGGCGGCCGGTCGGTGTAGGTGACGCGGCCGTTGGCGTCCACCTGCCGGTACAGACCCTGCGCGGCGGCGCTGCCGGCGGCAAGGCAAAGGGCAATGGCGCTGAGTCTCGGGTGCAGGTGGCTCATGGGGGGGTAACGGGGTGGCGGAGCTGCGGAGATTACCGCAGCCGCGCCGCCCTCAGGCCGCCAGCGGCTCGGCCATGCCCTGGTGGCGCAGCAGCGCGTCGAGCTGCGGCTCGCGGCCGCGGAAGGCCTTGAAGCTCTCCATCGCCGTGCGGCTGCCGCCGGCCTCCAGGATCTGCTGGCGGTAGCGGCGGCCGGTCTCGATGCTGGGCGCGCCGTCCGGGCTCACCGTCTCCTCGAAGGCCGCGTAGGCGTCGGCGCTGAGCACCTCGGCCCACTTGTAGCTGTAGTAGCCGGCCGCGTAGCCGCCCGAGAAGATGTGGGTGAAGGTGTTGGGCGTGCGGCTGAAAGGCGGCGCCGGGAGCACCGCGACCTCGCTGCGCACCTGGTCCAGCAGCGCCATCACGGCGCCGGGCTGGGCGTGGGCGGCGTCGAAGTCGGTGTGCAGCAGCATGTCGAACAGCGCGAACTCGATCTGGCGCAGCGTCTGCATGCCGCTCTGGAAGTTCTTGGCCGCGGTCATCTTGTCGAACAGCGGGCGCGGCAGCGGCTGGCCGGTGTCGGCATGCGCCGTCATGTGCGAGAGCACATCCCACTCCCAGCAGAAATTCTCCATGAACTGGCTGGGCAGCTCGACGGCATCCCATTCCACGCCGCTGATGCCCGAGACGTCGTGCTCGTTGACCTGCGTCAGCATGTGGTGCAGGCCGTGGCCGAACTCGTGGAAGAGGGTGATCACGTCGTCGTGGGTGAGCAGCGGCGGCTTGCCGTCCACGCCCTCGGCGAAGTTGCACACCAGGTGCGCCACCGGCGTCTGCAGTGCGCCGGTGTCAGGGCGCAGCCAGCGGGCGCGCACGTCGTCCATCCAGGCACCGCCGCGTTTGCCGGTGCGCGCGGAGGGGTCGAGGTAGAACTGGCCGACCTTCGTGCCGGCGCGCTCGATGCGGTAGAACTCCACCGTCGGATGCCACACCGGCGCGCTGTCGCGCACGATCTTCACCTCGAACAGCGTCTCGACGATCTTGAACAGGCCCGCCAGCACCTTCGGCGCCGGGAAGTACTGCTTGACCTCCTGTTCGCTGAAAGCGTAGCGCGCCTCCTTGAGCTGTTCGCCGATGTAGCTCCAGTCCCAGGGCTGCGGGTCGGCGATGCCCAGTTCCTTCGCGGCGAACTCGCGCAGCTCGGCCACGTCGCGCAGGCCGTAGGGCCGGGCCTTGGCGGCCAGGTCGCGCAGGAACTTCACCACCTGGGCGGGCGACTCGGCCATCTTGGGCACAACCGACAGCTCGCCGAAGTTGCGGTAGCCCAGCAGCTTCGCCTCTTCCTCGCGCAGCGCCAGGATCTCGGTGATGAGCGGGGTGTTGTCGAAGGCCGCGTCGCCGAACTCGCTGGCACGGGTGACGTAGGCGCGGTAGAGCCGCTCGCGCAGCGCGCCGCTCCTGGCGAACTGCATCACCGGCAGGTAGCTGGGCATCTTGAGCGTGAGCTTGTAGCCGGGCTTGCCCTCCGCCTCGGCCGCGGCGCGGGCGGCGGCGATCACGTCTTCCGGCAGGCCGTCCAGTTCGTCGCGCTCGGCGTAGTGCGCGAAGGCATCGGTCGCGTCCAGCGCGTTCTCGCTGAACTTCTGGGACAGCTCGGCCTGGCGCTCCTGGATCTCGGCGAAGCGCTTCTTCGCTTCGCCCTGCAACTCGGCGCCGCCCAGCACGAAGTTGCGCACGGCGTTCTTGTGGGCCTGGCGCTGCTCGGCGTCGAGCGTGGCAGGGTCGATGGCCTTGTACTTGGCGTACAGGCGCTCGTCGGAGCCCAGGCGGGTCCAGAAGGCGGTCACGCGCGGCATCGCCTCGTTGTACGCGGCGCGCAGGGCCGGCGTGTCGGCGACGGCGTTGAGGTGCCCCACGGCGCCCCAGGCGCGGCCGAAGCGTTCGGTCGCCACGTCCAGCACGCGGGCGATGGCGGCCCACTCGGCCGGGAAGGCCGGTTTCGTCACTTCCTCCAGGGCTGCTTCGGCCTCGGCCAGCAGCGTGTCCACGGCCGGCGCGACGTGCTCCGGGCGGATCCGGTCGAACAGCGGGAGGTCGGTGAAGTCGAGGAGGGGATTGGCGCTCATGTCGGTCATCTGGAGGCGGGAGAAGCGGGCTTCAAGTCAGGCGGTGGCGCGCTCGGCCGCCTCGATGGTGTTGACCAGCAGCATGGCCCGGGTCATGGGACCGACGCCGCCGGGCACGGGCGTGATCCAGCCCGCCACCTCTTTCACGCCATCGAAATCCACGTCGCCGCACAGCTTGCCCTCGGCGTTGCGGTTCATGCCCACGTCGATGACCACCGCGCCGGGCTTGACCATGTCGGCCGTCACCAGGCCCTGCCTGCCCACCGCCGCCACGATCACGTCGGCCTGGCGCGTCATCGCACCCAGGTCGGCCGTGGCGCTGTGGCAGATGGTGACGGTGGCGCTGCGGCCGAGCAGCATCATCGCCATCGGCTTGCCGACGATGTTGCTGCGGCCGATGACCACCGCGTGCTTGCCGCGCAACTCGTAGCCGATGGAGTCGAGCATGCGCAGGCAGCCGTGCGGCGTGCAGGGCCAGAAGCCCGGCTGGCCGACCATCAGAGCGCCGGCGCTGGCGACGTGGAAGCCGTCGACGTCCTTGGCGGGCGAGATGGCCTCGATGATCTTGTGGCTGTCCATGTGCTTGGGCAGCGGCAACTGCACCAGGATGCCGTGTACGGACGGGTCCTTGTTCAGCGCGTCGATGCGCTCCAGCAGTTCGGCTTCGGCGAGGTCGGCGCCGTAGCGCTCCAGCTTCGCCGCCAGGCCGGTCTCGCTGCTGTCGTTGACCTTGTGCTTCACGTAGACCTGGCTGGCCGGATCGTCGCCGACCAGGATGATGGCCAGGGTGGGCTCGACGCCGCGCGCCTTGAGGGCCTGAGTGCGGCCGGCGACTTCGGCGCGGATCTGGCGGGCGAGGGCGTTGCCGTCGATGAGCTGGGCTGTCATGGGATGTCTGGACTCACAAGTGAAAACGCCCGCTCACGCAGGGGGCGAGGCGGGCGCTGGTCGCTGCTGAAGGCAGCGGGATCAGGGCGTCACGGCCTTGGCGGATGCGGCAGGCTGCGCGGGCGACTGGCCCAGTGCGATCTTGAGCAGGTCGGCCACGGTGTTGGCGTTGAGCTTTTCCATGATGTTGGCGCGGTGCGCCTCCACCGTCTTGATGCTGATGCCCAGGTCGTCGGCGATCTGCTTGTTCAGGCGCCCGGCGACGATGCGCTCGAGCACCTGCGCCTCGCGGCCGGTGAGCTTGGACAGCAGCGCGTCGCGGCTGGCCGACTGCTGGTGCTGTGCGAAGGCGGTGCGCGCGTGCTCGAGCATGCGCTCGACCAGGGCGACCAGGGCCTCGTCGTCGAAGGGCTTCTGGATGAAGTCCATCGCGCCCTTCTTCATGGCGTCGACCGCCATGGGCACGTCGCCGTGGCCGGTGATGACCACGATGGGCAGCGGCGACTTGCGCTCGATGAGCTTTTCCTGCAACTCCAGCCCGCTCATGCCGCCCATGCGGATGTCGACGATCAGGCAGGCCACCTCGCGCGGGTCGTAGCGCGAGAGGAAGGATTCGGCCGAGTCGAAGCAGCGCACCCGGTAGTCCTTGCCTTCGAGCAGCCATTGCAGCGAGTCGCGCACGGCCTCGTCGTCATCCACCACATAGACCGTGCCCTTCTTCGGAATCAGACTCATGCGTTGACCTTTACCTCGTCGCTCGCTACGGATTCAATAGCGCCGGACACCGGAATCCAGAAGGAAAAACGGCAACCGGCGATCTCCGATCCATTGTAGAGGTTCTCCGCCTGCATCCGGCCGCGGTGGGATTCGACGATGCTGCGGCACAGGTTCAGCCCGATGCCCATGCCCTCGCGCTTGGTGGAGAAGAAGGCCTCGTACAGCCGCTCCAGCACCTCCGGCGCCAGGCCCATGCCCGTGTCCTGCACCGAGAACTCCACCGTCGGCTGGCCGCCCAGCGTGCGGGGCACCACCCGCAGCTCGACGCTGCGCCGCGCGGTCGGCCGCTCGGCCAGGTCGATGGACTCGGCGGCGTTCTTCATCAGGTTGACCAGCACCTGCTCGATGAGGATGCGGTCCACGTTCAGCGCCGGCAGCCGGGCCGCCACATAGTGGTTCAGGCGCACGTTGCGGCGGCGCAGTTCGATGCCCGCCAGCTCCACCGCCTCGCTGACCATGGTGGCGACCTCGGCCGGCGCGCGGTTGGGCTCGCTGCGCCGCACGAAGGTGCGGATGCGCTGGATGATCTGCCCGGCGCGCTGCGCCTGCTTGGAGGTCTTCTCCAGCGCCGCGAGCAGCGCCTCGGTGTCGATCTGCTGGCCGCGCAGGCGCGACATCATGCCGTTGCAGTAGTTGGTGATGGCCGTCAGCGGCTGGTTCAGTTCGTGCGCCACGCTGGAGGCCATCTCGCCCATGGTGATCAGGCGGCTGGCGGCCTGCGCGCGGTCGGCCTGCACGGCGGCCTGCTCCTCGGCGTCGCGCCGGGCAGTGATGTCGGTGGCGATCACCAGCTGCGCCAGGCGCCCGTCCACCCAGGTCAGGTAACGCGAGCGGACCTCCAGCCACTTGCCCAGCTCGGGGATGTAGATCTCGTTGTTGGCCGGCTGGGCGGCCGTGAGCGTGTCCAGCGGCAGGCCGGCCAGCGGGTCGACGTCGTCGAAGGCGGAGTCCTGCGACTGGCTGCCGGGCACCCCGGCCTGGGCCACCATGTCCAGGTGGCCTTCGGAGTCGGAGCCGAACCACGAGCGGTACATCTTGTTGGCGAACAGCAGCTCCTCGCTGCCCAGCGGCGCCACCGAGACCGACGCATCCAGCGCCTCCAGCACCGTCGTGAAGCGCTCGTGCGAGGCCGAGAGCTGCTCGCGGATGCGGGTGGGCTCGGTGATGTCGGTCATCGAGGTCATCCAGCCGGCCTGGTGGCCGCGCGCGTCGATCAGCGGCGAGACGTACAGGCGGGCATTGAAGACGGTGCCGTTCTTGCGTTTGACGCGCACCTGGAAGCCGCCGGGCAGCGCGCGGCCGTGGATCTCCTCCTCCAGCCGTTCGCTCATCAGCTCGTGGTCGGACTCCAGCCAGTAGGGGAAGGGCGGCGTCTGCCCGACCAGTTCCTCTTCGCTCCAGCCCGTCATGGCGCAGAAGGCGGCGTTCACGTAGGTGATGCGGCCTTCGAGGTCGAGCACGCGCATGCCGGTGAGCATGGAGTTCTCCATCGCCCGGCGGAAATTCGTCTCGGCCACCAGCGCCTGCTGGGTCTGCAGGCGCCGCCGCGTGTGGCGCCAGGTGCCGATCAGCATCCAACTGGTCAGCATCGACAGCGCCACCACCAGCCAGAACAGGCCGTTGCCCACCAGCCCCTGCGAGGTGCGGTAGGCCTGGGCGCGGAACACCAGGCCGTTGCCCACCGGCGAGACGGGCACCTCGAACTCGTTGGCCGGCCGGTCCCAGGGCAGCAGGCGCAGTTCTTCCTCGCGCGGGTTGATGGTGTTGCCGGCGATGGTGTGCGCGTGGGCGTCCAGCAGCGACACCGCATAGCGCGCCGCCACTTCCGGCGGCACGCCGTAGCGCAGCAGCCCGTCGATGGAGAACTCGCCCAGCACCACGCCGGCGAACAGGCCCTGGTCGTACAGCGGGATGTGCAGCTGCAGCAGGCTGGGCGGCTCCTGCCCGGCGGTGGGTTGCGAGAACACCGGCTGGCGCAGTTCGCGCGCCAGGGCGTAGTTGCTTTCCGTTTCGCCGGGGCGCAGCACGTCGCCCGGCGGGCGCTGCTGCGCCGGGTGCACGCTGGGCGCGGCGTAGCTGGACTGCACGCGGCGCCGGTCGTCGATCCAGCTGACCACCTGCAGTTCGGGGTACTGGCTCACCAGCGATTCCGCCCGGCTGCGGAACTCCGCGGCGTCGATCTCGCGGTTGCCGGCATCGCGCGCCAGGCGCATCAGCTGCTCCTGGCGCTCCAGCAGGCGCAGGCGCAGGCGCTGCTGGGCGTATTCCACGTCGCGCTTGACAGATTCCTGCTCGCGCTCGAGTTCCTCGGCGCGCAGATAGGAGAAGGCCGCCACGATGGCCGCCAGGAACAGCAGCACCGCCACCAGCGGCACCAGCATCGCCACCCGGTCCTGCGACACCGGCGTCTGCCGCTTCCACCAGCGCCGCCACCACGACAGCGGCGAAGCGTTCACCGCATGGCGCGCCGCGGACAGGGGGTTGGAGAAGGGCATCGGCGAAGTGTAGGGTGAAGCCTCTCCCGCACCTTCCTGCGGAGACATTTCGCGGGCTGTTATTTCATATAAAGAAAATGACAAGCATAATTTGGAATGCCCATCTTTTTGTGAGACACTGCACGCGCTCCACGCGAGCGCGCACTAAATTACCGGACCACACATCGACGAAGGAGACACAGGATGTCGGCGAATCCCGAGAACCACTTCGGCGCGGCTGCCAACGATGCAGACGCCCAGGAAACCAAGGAGTGGAGGGATGCCCTCTCCGCCGTCATTCAGGCCGAAGGCCCCGAACGCGCCCACTTCCTGCTGGAAGAGCTGCTTGAGCATGCCCGCCAGAACAGCGTGGACATGCCGTTCTCGGCCAACACCGGCTACGTCAACACCATCGAGCCCAGCCAGGAGGCGCGCAGCCCCGGCAACCTGGAGATCGAGCAGCGCCTGCGCGCCTACATGCGCTGGAACGCCATGGCCATGGTGGTGCGGGCCAACCGCCACCATCCGCCCGAAGGCGGCGACCTGGGCGGCCACATCGGCTCCTTTGCCTCGCTGGCCAGCATGTTCGGCGCCGGCTTCAACCATTTCTGGCACGCCGAGAGCGAGAACCACGGCGGCGACCTGCTGTACATCCAGGGCCACGTCTCGCCCGGCATCTATGCGCGCGCCTACCTCGAGGGGCGCCTGACAGAAGAACAGCTCCTGAACTTCCGCCAGGAAGTGGACGGCAAGGGCCTGTCCAGCTACCCGCACCCGAAGCTGATGCCCGAGTTCTGGCAGTTCCCGACGGTGTCGATGGGCCTGGGTCCGATCATGGCGATCTACCAGGCGCGCTTCCTCAAGTACCTGCACGCGCGCGGCATCGCCGACACCAGCAACCGCAAGGTCTGGGTGTTCTGCGGCGACGGCGAGATGGACGAGGTGGAGTCGCTGGGCGCCATCGGCCTGGCGGCGCGCGAGAACCTGGACAACCTGATCTTCGTCATCAACTGCAACCTGCAGCGCCTGGACGGCCCGGTGCGCGGCAACGGCAAGATCATCCAGGAGCTGGAGGGCGAGTTCCGCGGCTCGGGCTGGAACGTCGTCAAGCTGATCTGGGGCAAGGGCTGGGACGCGCTCCTGGCCAAGGACCATGACGGCGCGCTGCGCAAGGTCATGATGGAGTGCAACGACGGCGACTACCAGGCCTTCAAGGCCAACGACGGCGCCTACGTGCGCAAGCACTTCTTCGGCCGCGACCCGCGCACGCTCAAGATGGTCGAGCACATGACCGACGACGAGATCTGGGACCTGCGCCGCGGCGGCCACGACTCGCAGAAGGTGTATGCGGCCTTCCATGCCGCACAGAACCACAAGGGCCAGCCCACGGTGCTGCTCGTCAAGACCGTCAAGGGCTTCGGCATGGGCAAGATCGGCGAGGGCAAGAACACGGTGCACCAGACCAAGAAGCTGGACGACGAGGACATCAAGGCCTTCCGCGACCGCTTCAACATCCCGATCCCCGACAGCCAGATCGCCGAACTGCCCTTCTTCAAGCCGGCCGAGGACACGCCGGAGATGAAGTACCTGCACGAGCGCCGCAAGGCGCTGGGCGGCTACCTGCCGCACCGCCGCACCAAGGCCGACGAGAGCTTCACCATCCCCTCGCTGGACACCTTCAAGGCGGTGCTGGAGCCCACGGCCGAAGGCCGCGAGATCAGCACCACCCAGGCCTACGTGCGCTTCCTCACGCAGCTGCTGCGCGACAAGGCCGTCGGGCCGCGCGTGGTGCCCATCCTGGTGGACGAGGCGCGCACCTTCGGCATGGAGGGCCTGTTCCGCCAGATCGGCATCTACAACCCGCATGGCCAGCAGTACACCCCGGTCGACAAGGACCAGGTCATGTACTACAAGGAAGACACCAAGGGCCAGATCCTGCAGGAAGGCATCAACGAAGCGGGCGGCATGGCCAGCTGGATCGCCGCGGCAACCTCGTACTCGACGAGCAACCGCATCATGATCCCGTTCTACATCTACTACTCGATGTTCGGGTTCCAGCGCGTGGGCGATCTGGCCTGGGCCGCCGGCGACATGCAGGCTCGCGGCTTCCTGCTGGGCGGCACCTCCGGGCGCACCACGCTCAACGGCGAGGGCCTGCAGCACGAGGACGGCCACAGCCATATCCTGGCCGGCACCATCCCCAACTGCGTCACCTACGACCCGACCTTCGCGCACGAGGTGGGCGTGATCCTGCACCACGGCCTCAAGCGCATGGTGGAGAAACAGGACAACGTCTTCTACTACCTGACGCTGCTCAACGAGAACTACGCCATGCCCGGCCTGCAGCCCGGCACGGAGGAGCAGATCATCAAGGGCATGTACCTGTGCAAGAGCGCGCCCACGCTGCAGCAGGCCAACGTGCCCACGGTGCAGCTGCTGGGCAGCGGCACCATCCTGCGCGAGTCGATCTTCGCCCAGGAACTGCTGGCCAAGGACTGGGGCGTGGCCGCCGGCGTGTGGAGCTGCCCGAGCTTCAACGAGCTGGCGCGCGACGGCCAGGACGCCGACCGCTGGAACCTGCTGCATCCGACCGAGACGCCGCGCGTGCCCTTCGTGGCCGAGCAGCTCGGCAAGAGCACCGGCCCGGTGATCGCCTCCACCGACTACATGAAGTCCTACGCCGAGCAGATCCGCCCCTTCGTCCCCAAGGGCCGCAGCTACCGCGTGCTGGGCACCGACGGCTTCGGGCGCAGCGACTTCCGCAGCAAGCTGCGCGAGCACTTCGAGGTCAACCGCCACTACATCGTGGTCGCTGCCCTCAAGGCGCTGGCCGACGACGGCGTGCTGCCCGCGGCCAAGGCCGCCGAGGCGATCAAGAAGTACGGCATCAACGCCGACAAGATCAACCCGCTCTACGCGTAACAACCATCACAACCACGAGCGCCTGGGGACGGGCGGGAGACAGAAGACATGGCAGCAGTCGAAGTGAAGGTGCCGGACATCGGCGATTTCAAGGACGTCGCGGTGATCGAGGTGCTGGTCAAGCCCGGCGACACGGTGCAGGCCGAGCAGTCGCTGATCACGGTGGAGTCGGACAAGGCGTCGATGGAGATCCCGTCGTCGGCCGCCGGCGTCGTCAAGGAAGTGAAGGTCAATGTCGGCGACAAGGTGAATGAAGGTTCGCTGGTGGTGATCCTGGAAGGCGAGGGCGGCGGCGCGGCACCGGCCCCAGCCCCCGCGGCCGAGGCGCCTGCGCCCGCCGCGCCGGCCCCGGCGCCCGCGAGCGCGGCACCCGCGCCCGCGCCGGCGGCCGCCTCCGGGCCGGTCGAGGTGAAGGTGCCGGACATCGGCGACTTCAAGGAAGTCGCGGTGATCGAGGTGCTGGTCAAGCCCGGTGACACGGTGCAGGTCGAGCAGTCGCTGATCACGGTGGAGTCGGACAAGGCCTCGATGGAGATCCCGTCGTCGGCCGCCGGCGTCGTCAAGGAAGTGAAGGTCAGCGTCGGCGACAAGGTGAGCGAGGGCTCGGTGGTGTTGGTGCTCGAAGGCGTGGCCGGCGCCGCGTCCGCCGCACCGGCACCTGCCGCCGCCGCGCCCCAGGCCGCGCCGGCACCGGCGCCCGCTGCGGCGACGGCGAGCGCACCGGCGGCCACGCCGGCTGCCGCCGCACCGCACGACCCGACCAAGGCGCCCAGCGGGGCGCTGCCCCATGCCTCGCCGTCCGTGCGCAAGTTTGCCCGCGAGCTCGGCGTGCCGCTGGAAGAGGTCAAGGGCTCCGGCCTCAAGGGCCGCATCACGCAGGAGGACGTCCAGAAGTTCACCCAGGCTGTCATGAGCGGCGCCGCGCAGACCCAGGCCCAGGCGGCCAAGGCGCCGGCGGGCGGCTCCGGCGCCGGCCTCGATCTGCTGCCGTGGCCCAAGGTCGACTTCGCCAAGTTCGGCCCGGTCGAGCGCAAGGACCTGTCGCGCATCAAGAAGATCAGCGGCGCCAACCTGGCGCGCAACTGGGTGATGATCCCGCACGTCACCAACAACGACGAGGCGGACATCACCGAGCTGGAGGCCTTCCGCGTCTCCACCAACAAGGAGAACGAGAAGTCCGGCGTCAAGGTGACCATGCTGGCCTTCGTCATCAAGGCCGTGGTCGCGGCGCTGAAGAAGTTCCCCGAGTTCAACACCAGCCTGGACGGCGACACCCTCGTCTACAAGCAGTACTTCCACGTCGGCTTCGCGGCCGACACGCCCAACGGGCTGGTGGTGCCGGTGCTCAAGGACGCCGACAAGAAGGGCATCCTGCAGATCAGCAAGGAGATGGGCGAGCTCGCCAAGAAGGCGCGCGACGGCAAGCTGGGCGCGGCCGACATGAGCGGCGGGTGCTTCTCCATCAGCTCGCTGGGCGGCATCGGCGGCACGCACTTCACGCCGATCATCAACGCGCCGGAGGTGGCGATCCTGGGCCTGTCCAAGGGCCAGACCAAGCCGGTGTGGGACGGCAAGCAGTTCGTGCCGCGCCTGGTGCTGCCGCTGTCGCTGTCGTACGACCACCGTGTCATCGACGGCGCCGCGGCGGCGCGCTTCAATGCCTACCTGGGCCAGTTGCTGGCGGACTACCGTCGCATCGTGCTCTGACACGCCGGTCGCGCCATGACAACCGTGGTGGTCGTTCGCAAGGGCGGCCAGGTGGCGATCGGTGCCGACACGCTGGTGACCTTCGGGGACACGCGCCTGACGCACCGCTCGGAGGACAACCGCAAGCTGTTCACCGTCGAGGGCGCGAACGGCCGCAGCGTCTTCGCCGCCTCGGGCTCGATCGCGCACTTCCCGGTGCTGCGTCATGCCCTGGCGGCCATGCCGAAGGCCGAACTGCGGCTGGGCAGCAAGGACGAAGTGTTCCTCACCTTCACCAAGCTGCACCCGGTGCTCAAGGAGACGTTCTTCCTCCAGACCAAGGAGGAGGACCACGATCCCTACGAGTCCAGCCAGTTCAGCCTGCTGCTGGCCAACGCGAGCGGCATCTACGGCGTCTACAGCTACCGCGAGGTGTTCGAGTTCAAGACGTTCTGGAGCATCGGCTCGGGCCGCAGCTTCGCGCTGGGCGCGATGCACGCGGCCTACGAGCGGGCGCGCAGCGCGCGCGAGGTGGCCGAGGCGGGGCTGGCGGCGGGCTGCGAGTTCGACCGCAGCACGGCCGGGCCGCTGGAGATCATCACCCTCAAACTGAAGGCGGGCGCCTGAGTCCGGCCGCCGATCCATTCACAGCCAATTCGACAAGGGGACACGCATGAGCGAGCAACAGGTCAAGGTGCCGGACATCGGCGACTTCAAGGACGTCGCGGTGATCGAGGTGCTGGTCAAGCCCGGCGACACCATCGCGGTCGAGCAGTCGCTGATCACCGTGGAGTCCGACAAGGCATCGATGGAGATCCCGTCCAGCCATGCGGGCGTGGTCAAGTCGGTCGCCGTCAACGTGGGCGACAAGGTCAGCGAGGGCTCGGTGGTGCTGACGGTGGAAGCGGCCGAAGGCGCCGCTGTCGCCGCGCCGGCGCCGGCGGCCCCCGCGCCGGCCGCCAGCCCGGCGCCGGCGGCATCCGCTCCGGCGCCCGCGCCCGCCCGCGCGCCTGCGCCGGCTGGCAGCTACGCCGGCAAGGTCGACATCGAATGCGACACGCTGGTGCTCGGCGCCGGCCCCGGCGGCTACTCGGCCGCCTTCCGCAGCGCCGACCTCGGTATGAAGACCGTGCTGGTCGAGCGCTACGCCACGCTGGGCGGCGTCTGCCTGAACGTGGGCTGCATCCCCTCCAAGGCGCTGCTGCACGTCGCCGCGGTGATGGACGAGGTCAAGCACTTCGCCGATCTCGGCGTCGACTTCGGCGCGCCCAAGGTGGACCGCGCCAAGCTGCTGGCGCACAAGAACAAGGTGGTGGGCAAGCTCACCGGCGGCCTGGCGGCGATGGCGAAGATGCGCAAGGTCACGACCGTGCGCGGCGTCGGCACCTTCCTCGACCCCTACCACCTGGAAGTCGACGAGACGACCGGCGACGGTTCCCAGACGACCGGCAGCAAGAAGGTCGTCAAGTTCCGCAATGCCATCATCGCGGCCGGCTCGCAGGCGGTGAGCCTGCCCTTCATGCCCAAGGACGACCCGCGCGTGGTCGATTCCACCGGCGCGCTCGAACTGGCGACCGACCCCAAGCGCATGCTGATCCTGGGCGGCGGCATCATCGGCCTGGAGATGGGCACGGTGTACTCCACGCTCGGCGCGCGGCTGGACGTGGTCGAGATGCTCGACGGCCTGATGCAGGGCGCCGACCGCGACCTGGTCAAGGTCTGGCAGAAGATGAACGCGCCGCGCTTCGACAACATCATGACCTCGACCAAGACCGTCGGCGCCGAGGCGACCAAGGAAGGCATCAAGGTCATGTTCGAGGGCGCCAACGCGCCCAAGGAGCCGCAGGTCTACGACCTGGTGCTGCAGGCGGTGGGCCGCAGCCCCAACGGCAAGAAGATCGGCGCCGAGAAGGCCGGCGTCGCGGTGACCGACCGCGGCTTCATCCCGGTGGACGTCCAGATGCGCACCAACGTGCCGAACATCTTCGCCATCGGCGACATCGTCGGCCAGCCGATGCTGGCGCACAAGGCGGTGCACGAGGCGCACGTGGCGGCGGAGGTCATCGCCGGCGAGCAGAAGGGCGACCGGGAACTGGCGAGCGCCGCCTTCAACGCCCGCGTGATCCCCAGCGTGGCCTATACCGACCCCGAGGTGGCGTGGGTGGGCCTCACCGAGGACCAGGCCAAGGCCGAGGGCATCAAGGTCAAGAAGGGGCACTTCCCGTGGACCGCGTCGGGCCGCGCCATCGCCAACACGCGCGACGAGGGCTTCACCAAGCTGCTGTTCGACGCCCAGACGCACCGCATCCTGGGCGGCGGCATCGTCGGCACGCATGCCGGCGACATGATCGGCGAGATCGCCCTGGCCATCGAGATGGGTGCCGACGAGATCGATATCGGCAAGACCATCCACCCGCACCCCACGCTGGGCGAATCCATCGGCATGGCGGCGGAAGTGGCGCACGGCACCTGCACGGACCTGCCGCCGCAGAAGAAGGGCTGAGCGTCCTGCGCGACGCGCACCCAACGAAAAATCCCGCCGACGGCGGGATTTTTTATGGGCCTTGCAGGCCCGGTGGAAAGGGCGGAGGGCTTATTCGCCCGACGCGCCGTCCTCGATGACCCGCCGCGCGCCATTGAAGCGGCGCTGCCAGTAGCTCACGTTCATGCTTTCCACGCGCACCTCGGCGCCCGTGCGCGGCGAGTGGATGAACTTGCCGTCGCCGATGTAGATGCCGACATGGCTGAAGGCGCGGCGCATGGTGTTGAAGAACACCAGGTCGCCCGGACGAAGCTCGCTGCGGTCGATCTTCTCGGTGGCGGCCGCCTGCTCCTCGGCGCGGCGCGGCAGCAGCTTGCCCACCGACTTGTCGTACATCGCGCGCACGAAGCCGCTGCAGTCGAAGCCCGTCTCGACGCTGTTGCCGCCGCGGCGGTAGGGTACGCCCAGGAAGCCCATGGCGCTGAGCACCAGTTCCGAAGTACGGTCGCTGACCGAATGGCGCACGTGCTCGATGCGGTCCATCAGCCCGGGGCGGGCCTGAATTCCCTCCGTCTCGTCGGTCGGGGCTGCGTGGGCGGAGGCGGCCAGGACGAAGGCGAGCAGGGAGAGGGGGATTCGGCGCATGGGCGCGTAGGATATTGATGACACTGAATCATGTCAATTTGGAAGTTACATTCGAAATCCTGCATAACTCTTTGAATCAAAAAGATTTTCTGCAGTGCAGCAAAATTAAAGTTGTAACAGGTGCGATCTAAATTGCCTTTGGTCATGCATGGGCAAGACACAGGTGTCACGGAAATGAGGTGCAAAGTGTTCCTTTCTGTGTGCAACGGGTGGCAAGAGATGACAACTTCCAAGGCGCGATCGCTGGGGCGAAACATCGCCTGGGCCCTGCTGGTGCTCGGTGCGTCGGTTTCGGCCCAGGCGCAGGCCCAGCCGCAGCCGCAGGTGGTGGCCGCGGGGCTGGAACACCCCTGGGCCGTGGCCTTCCTGCCGGAACAGCGCTTCCTGGTCACCGAGCGGCCCGGGCGGCTGCGGGTGGTCGAGGCCGACGGCCGGCTGGGCGAGCCCGTCGCCGGCGTGCCGGCGGTGGCCGCGGGCGGGCAGGGCGGCCTGCTCGACGTGGCGACGGACAGCGAATTCGCCCGCAACCGCACGCTGTACCTGTGTTTCTCGGAGCCGGATGCGGCCGGCCGCGCCAACGGCACCGCGCTGGCGCGCGCTCGGCTGTCCGACGACCTGCGACGGCTGGAGGGGGGGCAGGTCATCTTCCGCCAGCAGCCCAAGGTGGCCAGCCGCAACCACTTCGGCTGCCGCATCGTGGAAGGGCGTGACGGCACGCTCTTCCTCACGCTGGGCGACCGCTTCAGCCGCAAGGAGGATGCACAGACGCTGGACAACCACCTGGGCAAGGTCGTGCGCGTGGGCAAGGACGGCAGCGTTCCGAAGGACAACCCCTTCGTCGGCCGCGCCGGCGCGCTGCCGGAAATCTGGAGCTATGGCCACCGCAACAGCCAGGGCGCGACGCTCGGGCCGGACGGCCGGCTGTGGATGCACGAGCACGGCCCGCAGGGCGGCGACGAGATCAACCGGCCGCAGCCCGGCCGCAACCACGGCTGGCCGGTGATCACCTACGGCGAGAACTACGGCGGTGGCGCCATCGGCGAAGGCATCACCGCCAAGGCGGGCATGGAACAGCCGCTCAAGTACTGGGTGCCGTCCATCGCGCCCTCGGGCATGGCCTTCCTCACCAGCGACCGCTACGGGCCGGCCTGGAAGGGCAACCTCTTCGTCGGCTCGCTCAAGTTCGGCTACCTGGACCGCATCGAGCTCGCGGGCGACAAGGTGACGGCCGAGCACAAGCTGCTGGAGGCCGGCCGCGAGCGCATCCGCGACGTGCGCCAGGGGCCCGACGGCCTGCTCTACGTGCTGACCGACGCGCAGGACGGCAAGCTGATCCGCCTCGTGCCGCGCTGAAGCGTGCGGCCGCCGCGGGCCCGATCGCGGAGACAATGGCAGCCATGCTGCTCGACGCTTCCTCCTCCCAGCTCGTGCTGGTCGACTACCAGGCCCGCCTCATGCCCGCCATCCACCAGGGCGAGGCCGTGCTGGCCAACGCCGTGCGGCTGGCGAAGCTGGCGCAACTGGCCGAGGTGCCCGCGTTCGGCACCGAGCAGAACCCGGCCCGGCTCGGCGAGAACGCGCCCGAACTGCGCGCCCTGTGCCGCCGCACGCTGCCCAAGATGCATTTCAGCGCCGTGGCCGAGGGCTTGGCCGACTGGCTGCGCCCCCCGGCCCGCGCGCCGCAGGGCAACGCGCGCAGCCTGCCGCGCCACCTGCAGAAGGAACGCGCGGCCGCCGCGCCGGCGGCGCGCGAGAGTATCGTGATCGCCGGCTGCGAGGCGCATGTGTGCCTGCTGCAGACGGCGCTGGAGCTGCTGGAGGACGAGTTCGAGGTCTGGGTCGTCACCGACGCCTGCGGTTCGCGCACCGAGCGCAACCGCGACGCCGCCTTCGACCGGCTGGCCGGCGCGGGCGCCGAGCTGGTGACGACGGAGATGGTCGGCTTCGAGTGGCTGCGCAGCGCCGAGCACCCGGCCTTCAAGGCGCTTCAGGCACTCATCCGCTGACGCCCCGGCACGGGGCCGGCCAGCAGCGGCGGCTCGCCGGCCAGGCTGCGCAGCGCCTCCACGTCGCGCACGATCACCGTGTAGCCGGCCACCTCGATGCAGCCCAGCTCCGCCAGGCGGCGGAAGCTGCGCGACAGCGTCGCCTGCGCCATCACCAGCTGCTGCGCGATGGAGCGCTTCTGCACCGGCAGGTGGATCGCCGGCGCGTGGTCCGGCCCCGGCTGGCTGGGCTGGCGCAGCAGCCACAGCGCCAGGCGGCTGAGCACATCCTTGGTCGCGAGTTCGTGGCGGCCCTCGGTCAGCTCGCGCACGCGCTCGGCCATCACGCGGCCCATCGCGTGCAGCAGCGCGGCATCGGCCTGGGCGCAGGCGATCAGCGTCTGCAGCGGCAGGGCCAGCAGTGTCACCGGCACCGGGCAGGTGGCCGACTCGATCCAGGCCGAGTCCAGCCAGGCGCCGGCGATGTCGAACCACTGGCCGCGCTCGACGATGCGGTTCTCCACCAGGCCGCCGTCCTCGCCTGGCCGGCCCACCACGATGCGGCCTTCGGCCACCAGCCACCAGGCCGGCGGGAAGGCCGGCGGGGCGCCGCGGACCAGGCCCGGCGGCAGCAGGTGCGGCTGCAGCGCCGCGGCCAGCCGCTCCAGGCTCGCCTGCCGCAGGCCGGACGGGGCGAAGGCCATGCGCAGCAATTGCGCATCGGCGCGCAGGCCCGTCCCGGGCGCGGCCGCGGGGGGCCGGGGACGCGCGCAGGCCGGCCCGGGGGACGGCGGGCGCGGTGCGGGGGACAAGGCCGGCGGCATCGACGGAGACTCCTGCAGGTTGGCAAGGCAAAGGGAAAGAGGGATGCTGCGAATCTGCCAAGAGCCGGCGGCCGCGGGTTTGAGCCATCTCAAGGGTCGGGCCCGTGGCGGCCGTGATGCGGGTGGCGCGTGCGCCATGTCAGACATGCGCAAGGCCGCCTTCCATAATGGGCCGCATGCGGTGGCGCCCCTGGCGGCGCTCCTCCGCCCCCGATCCGAAAAGCACAAGGCGGCCCTGCGCTGCCAGGAGACAGCCATGAGCACCCGATTCGAGGACTTCTACCGCCGCTCCATCGAGGAGCCCGAGGCCTTCTGGGCCGAGCAGGCGCAGCTGATCGACTGGCACGTGCCGCCCCGGCAGATCCTCGACGCCGCCCGCCCGCCCTTCTACCGCTGGTTCGTCGGCGGGCAGACCAACCTGTGCCACAACGCGGTCGACCGCCACCTGGCCGCGCGCGGCGACCAGCCGGCGCTGATCGGCGTCTCGACCGAGACCGGCGCCGAGCGCACCTGGACCTTCCGCGAACTGCATGCCGAGGTGCAGCGCATGGCCGCCGGCCTGATGGCGCTGGGCGCGGGCCGCGGCGACCGGGTGCTGATCTACATGCCGATGATCCCCGAGGCGGTGTTCGCCATGCTGGCCTGCGCGCGCATCGGCGCCGTCCACTGCGTCGTGTTCGGCGGCTTCGCCAGCGCCTCGCTGGCCTCGCGCATCGAGGATGCCGAGCCGAAGGTGGTGGTCAGCGCCGACGCCGGCTCGCGCGGCGGCAAGGTGATCCCCTACAAGCCGCTGCTGGACGAGGCGATCCGACTGTCCGCCCACAAGCCGCCGGCGGTGCTGCTGGTGGACCGGGCGCTGGCGCCCATGGAACTGACCGCGGGCCGCGACCACCTGGCGGCCGACCTGCTCGCCCGCCATGCCGGTGCCGAGGTGCCCTGCGCCTGGCTGGAGGCCACGGACATCAGCTACACCATCTACACCAGCGGCACCACCGGCAAGCCCAAGGGCGTGCAGCGCGACGTGGGCGGCTACGCGGTGGCGCTGGCGGCCAGCATGAAGCACATCTTCGACGGCCGGCCCGGGGAGACCTACTTCTCCACCAGCGACATCGGCTGGGTGGTGGGCCACAGCTACATCGTCTACGGGCCGCTGCTGGCCGGCATGGCGACGCTGGTGTACGAGGGCCTGCCGACCCAGGGCCTGGACCGCCAGCCCAACGGCGGCATCTGGTGGCAGCTCGTCGAGAAGTACAGGGTCACCGTCATGTTCAGCGCGCCGACGGCGGTGCGCGTGCTCAAGAAGCAGGAACCGGCGCTGCTGAAGAAGTACGACCTCGCCAGCCTGCGCTCGCTGTTCCTGGCCGGCGAGCCGCTGGACGAGCCCACCGCGCGCTGGATCAGCGATGGCCTGGGCGTGCCCATCATCGACAACTACTGGCAGACCGAGTCCGGTTGGCCGATCCTCACCCTGGCCAATGCGGTGGAGCCCAAGGCGCCCCGCTTCGGCAGCCCCGGCGTGCCGATGTACGGCTACAAGGTGAAGATCCTGCACGAGGCCACCGGCGAGGAGCTGACCGCCCCGGGCGAGAAGGGCGTGGTCGCCATCGAGGGGCCGACGCCGCCGGGCTTCATGCAGACCGTGTGGCGCGACGACGAGCGCTTCGTCCAGACCTACTGGAAGAGCATCCCGGGCAAGCTGGTGTATTCCACCTTCGACTGGGGCATCCGCGACGAGGACGGCTACTACTACATCCTGGGCCGCACCGACGACGTGATCAACGTGGCCGGCCACCGCCTGGGCACGCGCGAGATCGAGGAGGCCATCTCCGGCCACCCCAACGTGGCCGAGGTGGCCGTGGTGGGCGTGGCCGACCCGCTCAAGGGCCAGGTGGCGATGGCCTTCGTCGTGCCCAAGGCCGGCGGCGCCGCCGGCGACGCGGCCGAGGCGCTGAAGCTGGAGGGCGAGATCATGCAGGCCGTGTCCGAGCGGCTCGGCGCCCTGGCCCGGCCGGCGCGGGTGCGCTTCGTGGCCGGCCTGCCCAAGACGCGCAGCGGCAAGCTGCTGCGCCGCGCCATCCAGGCCGTTTGCGAGCAGCGCGACCCGGGCGACCTGACCACCATCGACGACCCCGGCACGCTGCAGGCCATCCGGGCCCTGGTGACGGCCGGCTGAGCGGCCCGTGTTCGGGTCCGGCCCGCTTGTCCTGGCGGGCGCACGTGCCAAGAATGCCCTTTCTTCCCGGCGGAAAGACGGGATTCGCGCCGCGCCTGCGTTCCGAGGGGCGGCCGTCATCCATTTGACGTGGCACAATGCGAAGGTACTCAGGCCCTTCCCAGCCACAGTCGCATCCGCCAACCGGTTCAGCCGTGTCGCGGAAGGTTTTTCTAACCAGCTAATGCTTCCTGAAGGGAAGCGGAGGTCAGCGGAACATGAGTGATTCCCCGTCCATCTACACCGCCTATCAAGGCAATTCGTACCTCTTCGGCGGCAACGCGCCCTATGTCGAGGAGATGTACGAGAACTACCTCGCCAACCCGGGCAGCGTGCCCGACAACTGGCGCTCCTACTTCGACGCCCTGCAGCACGTGCCTGCCACGGACGGCAGCGACGCCAAGGACGTTCCCCACCAGCCGGTCATCAACGCCTTTGCCGAGCGTGCCAAGCAGGGCACCGCCAAGGTGGTGCAGGCCAACGGCGCCGACTCCGAACTGGGCCGCCAGCGCACCGCCGTCCAGCAGCTGATCGCCGCCTACCGCAACGTCGGCGCCCGCTGGGCCGACCTCGATCCCCTCAAGCGCACCGAGCGCCCCGCCATCCCCGAGCTGGAGCCTTCGTTCTACGGCTTCACCGACGGCGACATGGAGACGGTGTTCAACACCAGCAACACCTTCTTCGGCAAGGACACGATGTCCCTGCGCGACCTGCTGAACGCGCTGCGCGAGACCTACTGCGGCACCATCGGCGCCGAGTACATGTACACCACCGACCAGACGCAGAAGCGCTGGTGGCAGCAGAAGCTCGAAAGCGCCCGCACCAACCCCAAGCTGAGCACCGAGCAGAAGAAGCACGTGCTGGAGCGCCTGACAGCGGCCGAGGGCCTGGAGCGCTTCCTGCACACCAAGTACGTCGGCCAGAAGCGCTTCTCGCTCGAAGGCGGCGAGAGCTTCATCGTCTCGATGGACGAGCTGATCAACCGCGCCGGCGAGAAGGGCGTGCAGGAGATCGTGATCGGCATGGCCCACCGCGGCCGCCTGAACGTGCTGGTCAACTCCCTGGGCAAGGCGCCCAAGGACCTGTTCTCCGAGTTCGACCACACCGCCCCCGAGGACCTGCCCAGCGGCGACGTGAAGTACCACCAGGGCTTCAGCTCCGACGTGAGCACGCCCGGCGGCCCGGTCCACCTGTCGCTGGCCTTCAACCCCTCGCACCTGGAGATCGTCAACCCGGTGGTCGAGGGCTCGGTGCGCGCCCGCATGGACCGCCGCGGCGACGCCGAGGGCGACTCGGTGCTGCCGGTGCTGGTGCATGGCGACGCCGCCTTCGCCGGCCAGGGCGTGGTGATGGAGACGCTGGCGCTGGCCGAGACGCGCGGCTACTACACCGGCGGCACGGTGCACATCGTCATCAACAACCAGATCGGCTTCACCACCAGCGACCCGCGCGATTCGCGCTCCACGCTGTACTGCTCCGACATCGTCAAGATGATCGAGGCGCCGGTGCTGCACGTGAACGGCGACGACCCCGAGGCGGTGGTGCTGTGCACGCAGCTCGCCCTCGAGTTCCGCCAGGAGTTCAACAAGGACGTGGTGGTGGACATCGTCTGCTTCCGCAAGCTGGGCCACAACGAGCAGGACACGCCCGCGCTCACCCAGCCGCTGATGTACAAGAAGATCGCCAAGCATCCGGGCACCCGCAAGCTCTACGCCGACAAGCTGGCGGCGCAGGGCCTGGGCGAGACGCTGGGCGACGACATGGTCAAGGCCTACCGGGCTGCGATGGACGCGGGCAAGCACACGGTCGATCCGGTGCTGACCAACTTCAAGAGCAAGTACGCGGTCGACTGGAGCCCCTTCCTCAACAAGAAGTGGACCGACGCCGCCGAGACGGCCATCCCGCTGGCCGAGTGGAAGCGCCTGGCCGAGAAGATCACCACGGTGCCCGAGGGCTTCACCGTGCACCCGCTGGTCAAGAAGGTGCTCGACGACCGCGCCGCGATGGGTCGCGGCGAGATCAACGTGGACTGGGGCATGGGTGAGCACATGGCCTTCGCCTCGCTGGTGGCCAGCGGCTACGGCGTGCGCCTGTCGGGCGAGGACTGCGGCCGCGGCACCTTCACCCACCGCCACGCCGTGCTGCACGACCAGAACCGCGAGAAGTTCGACGTGGGCACCTACGTGCCGCTGTCGAACGTGGCCGAGAACCAGGCGCCGTTCGTCGTCATCGACTCCATCCTCTCGGAAGAGGCGGTGCTGGCCTTCGAATACGGCTATGCCTCCAACGACCCCAGCACGCTGGTGATCTGGGAAGCCCAGTTCGGCGACTTCGCCAATGGCGCGCAGGTGGTGATCGACCAGTTCATCGCCTCGGGCGAAGTGAAGTGGGGCCGCGTCAACGGCATCACGCTGATGCTGCCGCACGGCTACGAGGGGCAGGGCCCGGAGCACAGCTCGGCGCGCCTGGAGCGCTTCATGCAGCTGGCCGCCGACGCCAACATGCAGATCGTGCAGCCCACCACGGCCAGCCAGATCTTCCACGTGCTGCGCCGCCAGCAGGTGCGCAACCTGCGCAAGCCGCTGGTGATCATGACGCCCAAGTCGCTGCTGCGGAACAAGGACGCGACCTCGCCGCTGTCGGAGTTCATCAAGGGCGGCTTCCAGACGGTCATTCCCGACAGCAAGGCGCTCAAGGCCGAGAAGGTCAAGCGCGTGATCGCCTGCTCGGGCAAGGTCTACTACGACCTGGCCAAGAAGCGCGAGGAAAAGGGCACTGACGACGTCGCGATCCTTCGCGTGGAACAGCTCTATCCCTTCCCGCACAAGGCCTTCGGCGCCGAACTGAAGAAGTACCCCAACGCCGTCGACGTGGTGTGGTGCCAGGACGAGCCGCAGAACCAGGGCGCCTGGTTCTTCGTGCAGCACTACATCCACGAGAACATGCTCGAGGGCCAGAAGCTGGGCTACGCCGGCCGTGCGGCCTCCGCCTCGCCGGCGGTGGGTTACTCGCACCTGCACCAGGAACAGCAGAAGGCGCTGGTCGACGGCGCCTTCGGCAAGCTGAAGGGTTTCGTGCTCACCAAGTAAGGAAGACCTGTCGGAGGCCGGCCCCAGCGCCGGCCTTCGCGCATGCACGCCCACGGCGCACGTGCCGCTCCCCAGAACGAACATCAGAGAACACACATGTCCATCGTTGAAGTCAAGGTTCCCCAGTTGTCCGAGTCCGTGGCCGAGGCCACGATGCTGCAGTGGAAGAAGAAGGCCGGCGAAGCCGTCGCGGTCGACGAGATCCTGATCGAGATCGAGACCGACAAGGTCGTGCTCGAGGTGCCGGCGCCGGCCGCCGGCGTGCTGGCCGAGATCGTGGCCGGCGACGGCGCCACCGTGGTGGCCGACCAGTTGATCGCCAAGATCGACACGGAGGGCAAGGCCAGCGCCGCCGCCCCCGCGCCGGCCGCTGCTGCAGCTCCGGCGACCGCGCCCGCCGCCGCTTCGTCCGCCTCGCCGGCGCCCACTGCCGCCGGCAAGGGCGACGTGGCCATGCCCTCGGCCGCCAAGCTGCTGGCCGAGAACAACCTCACCGCCGCCGACGTGGCCGGCACCGGCAAGGACGGCCGCGTGACCAAGGGCGACGTGCTGTCGGCCGTGGCCCGCGGCGCCGGCGCGCCGTCCGCCGCGCCCGCCGTGCAGATTCCCACCGGCGCGCCGAAGGCCGCGCTGCCGCAGGTGTCCGCCCCCGGCGGCAAGCAGGACCTGGGCGAGCGCCCCGAAGAGCGCGTGCCGATGAGCCGCCTGCGCGCCCGCATCGCCGAGCGCCTGCTGCAGTCGCAGGCCACCAACGCCATCCTGACCACCTTCAACGAGGTCAACATGGCGCCGGTGATGGAACTGCGCAAGAAGTTCCAGGACGCGTTTACCAAGGAGCACGGCGTCAAGCTCGGCTTCATGAGCTTCTTCGTCAAGGCCGCGGTCCACGCGCTCAAGAAGTACCCGGTGATCAACGCCAGCGTGGACGGCAACGACATCGTCTACCACGGCTACTTCGACATCGGCATCGCCGTGGGCTCGCCGCGCGGGCTGGTGGTGCCGATCCTGCGCAACGCCGACCAGATGAGCTTTGCCGACATCGAGAAGAAGATCGCCGAGTTCGGCAAGAAGGCGCAGGAAGGCAAGCTGGGCATCGAGGAGATGACCGGCGGCACCTTCTCCATCTCCAACGGCGGCACCTTCGGCTCGATGCTGTCCACGCCGATCATCAACCCGCCGCAGTCGGCCATCCTGGGCGTGCACGCCACCAAGGACCGCGCCGTGGTCGAGAACGGCCAGATCGTGGTGCGCCCGATGAACTACCTGGCGATGAGCTACGACCACCGCATCATCGACGGCCGCGAGGCCGTGCTGGGCCTGGTGGCCATGAAGGAGGCGCTGGAAGATCCGTCGCGCCTGCTGTTCGACCTGTAAGGAGCGGCGAATGGCAGACAGCAAGCAATTCGACGTCGTCGTCATCGGCGGCGGCCCCGGCGGCTACATCGCCGCCATCCGCGCGGCGCAGCTCGGCTTCAACGTCGCATGCATCGACGAGTGGAAGAACAAGGACGGCAAGCCCGCGCCGGGCGGCACCTGCACCAACGTGGGCTGCATCCCTTCCAAGGCGCTGCTGCAAAGCTCGGAGCACTACGAGCATGCCGGCAAGCACTTCGCCGAGCATGGCATCAACGTCAAGGGCCTGGAACTGGATCTGGCGAAGCTCCTCGGCCGCAAGGACGCGGTCGTCAAGCAGAACAACGACGGCATCCTGTACCTGTTCAAGAAGAACAAGGTCGCCTTCTTCCACGGCCGCGGCTCCTTCGTGAAGGCCGCCGAGGCCGGCTACGAGATCAAGGTCGCCGGCGAGAAGGAGGAGAGCATCGTCGGCAAGCAGGTCATCGTCGCCACGGGCTCCAACGCCCGCGCGCTGCCGGGCGCGCCCTTCGACGAGGAGAACATCCTTTCCAACGACGGCGCGCTGCGCATCCCCGCCGTGCCCAAGAAGCTGGCGCTGATCGGCTCCGGCGTGATCGGGCTGGAGATGGGCTCCGTCTGGCGCCGCCTGGGCGCCGAGGTGACGGTGCTGGAAGCCCTGCCCACCTTCCTGGGCGCGGTGGACGAGCAGATCGCCAAGGAGGCCAAGAAGGCCTTCGACAAGCAGGGCCTGAAGATCGAGCTGGGCGTCAAGGTCGGCGAGGTCAAGTCGTCGAAGAAGGGCGTGTCCATCGCCTGGACCAACGCCAAGGGCGAGGCGCAGACGCTGGAAGTCGACAAGCTGATCGTCTCCATCGGCCGCGTGCCCAACACCGTCGGCCTGAACGCGGAAGGCGTGGGCCTGAAGCTGGACGAGCGCGGCGCCATCGTGGTCGACGACGAGTGCCGCACCAGCCTGCCGGGCGTGTGGGCCATCGGCGACGTGGTGCGCGGCCCGATGCTGGCGCACAAGGCGGAGGAAGAGGGTGTGGCCGTGGCCGAGCGCATCGCCGGCCAGCACGGGCACGTCAACTTCAACACCATCCCGTGGGTCATCTACACCAGCCCCGAGATCGCCTGGGTCGGCCGCACCGAGCAGCAGCTCAAGGCCGACGGCGTGAAGTACAAGGCCGGCACCTTCCCCTTCCTGGCCAACGGCCGCGCGCGTGCGCTGGGCGACACGACCGGCATGGTCAAGTTCCTGGCCGACGCGGCGACGGACGAGATCCTCGGCGTGCACATCGTCGGCCCGATGGCCAGCGAGCTGATCTCCGAGGCCGTCGTGGCGATGGAGTTCAGGGCCAGCAGCGAGGACATCGCGCGCATCTGCCACGCGCACCCCTCGCTGTCGGAGGCGACCAAGGAGGCGGCCCTGGCCGTCGACAAGCGCACGCTGAACTTCTGATGCGCTGAGCCGAGCCCCAGCCGCTCGCCGCCGGGCCACGCGCCTGCGCGAGCGGCTTCTTCGTTCCACGTCCCCCGGAATCCTCTTGCAGTCCGTCAAGCAAGCCTACGAAGCCGAACTGAAGGCGCGCGGCTACACCGCCGACCCGGCGCAACTGCGCGCCGTCGACGCGCTGGACCGCTGCGCCCGCGAATGGGTTGCCTACAAGGCCCAGCGCTCCAATGCCTTCAAGAAGCTGATCAACCGTCCCGAGATCCCGCGGGGCGTCTACATGTACGGCGGGGTGGGCCGCGGCAAGAGCTTCCTGATGGACTGCTTCTTCAACGCGGTGCCGCTCAACCGCAAGACGCGCCTGCACTTCCACGAGTTCATGCGCGAGGTGCACCGCGAGCTGGCCGAGCTGCAGGGCATCCAGAACCCGCTGGACGAACTTGGCAGGCGCATCGCGAAACGCTTCAAGCTGATCTGCTTCGACGAGTTCCACGTCGCCGACATCACCGACGCGATGATCCTGCACCGGCTGCTGGTGGCGCTGTTCGACAACGGCGTGGGTTTCGTCACCACCTCCAACTTCAAGCCCGACGACCTGTACCCCGGCGGCCTGCACCGGGACCGGATCCTGCCCGCCATCGACCTGCTCAACCGCAAGCTGGAGGTTATCAACGTCGACAACGGCACCGACTACCGCCGGCGCACGCTGGAGCAGGTGCGGCTGTACCTCACGCCCAACGACGCGGCGGCCGAGAAGGAGATGCGCAAGACCTTCGAGAAGCTGGCGGAGAAGGGCGACGACAACCCGGTGCTGCACATCGAGCGGCGCGAGATCCGTGCGCGCCGCCGCGCCGGCGGCGTGGTCTGGTTCGACTTCAAGACCCTGTGCGGCGGCCCGCGCTCGATGAACGACTACCTGGAGATCGCCAGCCAGTTCCACACCGTGCTGCTCTCGGACGTGCCCGCCATGCCGGTGCGCATGGCCTCGGAAGCACGCCGTTTCACTTGGCTGGTGGATGTGTTCTACGATCGGCGCGTCAAGCTGATCATGTCCGCCGAGGTGCCGCCCGAGGCGTTGTACACCGAAGGGCCCCTGGCGCACGAGTTCCCGCGCACGGTCTCGCGCCTGAATGAAATGCAATCCAAGGAGTTCCTCTCGCAGGAGCGCCGTGTCGTCGATACCCGCCTGACATGAAACTGGCCCCCACGCTCATCGCTTCGCGTATCGCTGCCCCCCGGAGGGGAAGCGTCGGCGCCTTCGGGCGGCCGGGCGGTGCCGGCATGAAGCTTCTGCGTGCCCTCCTTCTCCTGCCGGCCCTGCTGGGCGGCGCGCTCGCCGGCGCGCAGGAGGACTTCCAGGCCGAGCGCGACCGCATCGCGGCCGAGCGGCAGGAAGTCGAGACGCGCTTCCAGCAGCAGGAGACGGCCTGCTACCAGCGCTTCGCCGTCAACGACTGCCTGAGCCAGGCGCGCCGCGCCCGCCGCAGCGCCGAGGACGACCTGAAGCGCCAGGAAGCGGCCATCAACGACATCGAGCGCAAGCGCCGCGGCGCCGAGCAGTTGCGCCGCATCGACGAGCGCCAGGCCACGCCGCGGACGCAGGACCGTCCCGAGGAGCAGCAGAAGGCCCGCGAGGCGCAGCAGGCGCGCGAGCAGCGCGCCGCCGACCACGCGGCCAGCCGCGCCGCCATGGCGGCCGAGGAGGCGCAGAACCGCCAGGACGCGGCCGGCAAGCAACGCCAGTTCGCGGAGGACCAGGCGCGCGCCGCGCGCCAGCGCGCCGAGGCACCCACCGAGCGAGAGCGCTTCGAGAACAAGCAGCGCAGCGTGCAGCAGCGCCGCGCCGAGCGCGAACGCAAGAACGCAGAGCGCACCAAGCCGCCTGCGGCCCCGCTGCCGCCGCCGCCGCGCTGAGGCGAGGGGACGGGCGGGGCGCCTAGGCTTGCGGCGTGTGCCGCGGCAGGGGGTCCAGCCGGACGATGACCACCGACAGGTTGTCGCCCGTGCCGCGGGCGCGCCGGCGTGCCTCGTCCACCAGCAGTTGCACCGCCTCGCGCGGCGATTGCTCGGCCACCACGGCGCCCAGCTCCTCGGGCGTGAAGTAGTGCCACAGGCCGTCGCTGCAGGCCAGCAGCGCATCGCCGGGGCCCAGTTCTTCCAGGGTGTGCACGTCCAGCGGCGGCGGCGTGCTGCGCATGCCCAGGCAGCCGACCAGGATGTTGGCCTGCGGATGCAGCATCGCCTGGTCCTCGGCCAGTTCGCCGCGCTCGATGAGCACCTCGACGTAGGAGTGGTCGCGCGTGCGCCGCACCAGCCGGCCCTTGCGGAACTGGTAGATGCGCGAATCGCCGGCGTGCACCGCCGCGCCGCGCCCGTCGGGCGTCAGCAGGAAGGCCGCGAGGGTGCTGTGCGGCTCCTGTTCGCTGGCCGCGGCCGTGAGCTTGATGACGGTGTGCGCGTCCTCGACCAGGCGGCGCAGCAGCTCCTGGGGGGTGTCGCGGTCCGGCGAGAAGCGGGCGAAGAGCTGCTGCGCGGTCAGCAGCACCTGGTCGGAGGCCTTGCGCCCGCCGCTGCGTCCGCCCATGCCGTCGGCCACCACCGCGAGCACGCAGCCCGGCACGCGCGGGTGGCTGAGCAGCGCGACCTGGTCTTGCTGGTAGGGGCGGTCGCCCTGGTGCAGGCCAGTGGCGGCGGCAAGTCGGAAGCCTCGGGGCATGAACGCGGCGATCGCGGCCGCGAGGCCTGCGGGTGCGTGGACGAAGCGCTTATTATCAGTCGATCGTTCCCTCCGGCCCGCGTCCTCGGGCCCCGCGCATTGGACTCCAACCTTCATTCCGTCACGCGCCGACTGATTGAGTTGCGCATGGAGCATGCCGACCTGGACGCCAGCATCGACCGGCTGGCCGAGACCGCGCCCGCCGACGAACTGCTGCTGCGCCGCCTGAAGAAGCGCCGGCTCGCGCTGCGCGACGAGATCGCGCGGCTGGAACTGCTGGCCGACCCGCAGGAACCCGCCTGATGCCCTTGCGCGAGGAGGTCGAAGGCGCCTTCGCCGAGCAGGGTGCGCTCGCCCGCGCGGCGGACGCGTTCCGCGTGCGCCCCGGCCAGACGCACATGGCGCTGGCGGTGGCCGACACCATCGAGCAGGGCGGCGTGCTGGTGGCCGAGGCCGGCACCGGCGTCGGCAAGACCTTCTCCTACCTCGTGCCGGCGCTGCTCAGCGGCGAGCGCGTGCTGCTGTCCACCGCCACCAAGGCGTTGCAGGACCAGCTCTTCGGCCGCGACCTGCCGCGGCTGCTGGAGGCGCTGGAGCTGCCCCTGCGCAGCGCGCTGCTCAAGGGCCGGGCCAGCTACCTGTGCGTGCACCGGCTGGAGCAGGCGCGGCAGGACGCCTCCGTCGAGCGCGGCGCGATACGCACGCTGGCGAAGATCGAGCAATGGGCCCAGGCCACCCGCACCGGCGACCTGGCCGAGCTGCCGGGGCTGGACGAGCGCTCGCCCGTCATCCCGCTGGTGACCTCCACCCGCGACAACTGCCTGGGCGCGCAATGCCCGAAGTTCAAGGGCTGCCACGTCAACCTCGCCCGGCGCGAGGCGATGGCGGCGGACGTGGTGGTCATCAACCACCACCTGTTCTTCGCCGACCTGGCGGTGCGCGAGTCCGGCATGGCCGAGCTGCTGCCCAGCGTGCGCGTGGTGGTGTTCGACGAGGCGCACCAGCTCAACGAGACCGGGGTGCAGTTCCTCGGCCTGCAGCTGGGCACCGGCCAGGTGCTGGACTTCGCGCGCGACCTGCTGGCCGCCGGCCTGCGGCTGGCCCGCGGCCTGGCCGACTGGATGCAGTTGGCCAGCGCGGTGGAGCGCGCCGCGCGCGAGCTGCGCATGGCCGCCGGCAAGCCGTGGCAGGGCAGCCGGCTGAAGTGGGCCGGCGCGGCGCCCGAGGGGGTGGAGGCGGGCCCGTGGCTCGACGCGCTCGAGGCCGTGCGGCAGGCGGCCCAGGAGGCCGCCGCCGCGCTGGACACCGTCAGCGAGATCGCGCCGGACTTCGTGCGACTGCACGAGCGCGCCGTGCGGACCGCCGAGCGCGCCGCGCACTTCGCGCAGGACTGCGAGGCGCCCTCCGTGCGCTGGCTGGACGTGGGCACGCAACTGCGGCTGGTGGAGTCGCCGCTGGACATCGCCGAGACCGTGCGCCAGCGCCTGCTGAAGACCGACGCCTCGGCCGAGCAGCCCGCGGGCAGCCGTCCGCGCGCCTGGGTCTTCACCTCGGCGACCCTGGGCGACGACTCGGCGCTGCGCTGGTTCACCGAGCCTTGCGGCCTGGAGGACGCGCAGATCCTGCGCGTGGTCAGCCCCTTCGACTACGCGCAGCAGGCGGCAGTGTTCGTGCCGCGCGGCTTCCCGAAGCCGAATGAGCCCGGCCACCCCGCCGCGGTCGCACGGCTGGCCGCGCACGGCGCGGCGCGCCTGGGCGGCCGCACCCTGGTCCTCACCACCACGCTGCGGGCGCTGCGCGCCATCGGCGAGCAGATGCGCCGCGAGGCGGAGGCGGCGGGCATGCCTTACGAGGTCATGGTCCAGGGCGAACTGCCCAAGCGCGTGCTGATGGAGCGCTTCCGCGAAGGCGGCCAGGGCGGGCGCGCCGGCTGCGTGCTGGTGGCCTCGGCCTCCTTCTGGGAGGGCTTCGACGCACCCGGCGATGCGCTGCAACTGGTGGTCATCGACAAGCTGCCCTTCCCGCCGCCGGGAGACCCGCTGGTCGAGGCCCGCGCGCGCCGGCTGGAACTGCAGGGGCGCAGCGGCTTCAACGACTACTTCGTGCCCGAGGCGGCGGTGGCGCTCAAGCAGGGCGCAGGGCGCCTGATCCGCCGCGAGAGCGACCGCGGCCTCCTGGTGCTGTGCGACACGCGGCTGCTGAGCATGGGCTACGGGCGCCGCCTGCTGGGCGCGCTGCCGCCGATGCGCCGCCTGGACGACCCGGCACAGTTCGAGGCCGAACTGGACGCGCTCGCCGCGACCGCCGGCCAGGACCACGCCTGACCAGCGCCCGGACGTGGAAACGGCCGCGCGAGGCGGCCGTTGCGGATCGGATCAGCGCAGGCGCGCCGTCGTCATCACCAGAGCTTCCACCACGGGTCGTCCTTGGCGCGGAAGCCCTGCGTGAGGTAGGTGCTGTTCGGGTAGTTGGTGGTCAGCACGCGCTTGGCGTCGTCGCGCAGGTCCGTCATGCCCAGGGCGTCGTAGGACTGGACCATGATGTACAGCGCCTCTTCCAGCGCCGGCACCTCGCGGTAGTCGGCCAGCGCGATCTGCGCGCGGTTGATCGCCGCCAGGTAGGCGCCGCGCGTGTAGTAGTAGCGGGCGACGTGCACCTCGTACTGCGCCAGCGAGTTGACGACGTAGTTCATGCGCTGGCGCGCGTCCTGCGCGTAGCGCGACTCGGGGAAGCGGGTCACCAGCTCCTTGAAGGCCAGGAAGGACTCCTTGGCCGCCTGCTGGTCGCGCTCCGACAGGTCCTGGCGCGTGAGCCACGCGAACATGCCCAGGTCGTCGTTGAAGTTGATCACGCCCTTGAGGTAGAGCGCGTAGTCGATCGCGGGGCTGGCCGGGTGCAGCTTCATGAAGCGGTCGACTGTCGCGATGGCCTGGGCGCGCTCGCCGCTGCGGAACTGCGCGTAGGCCTTGTCGAGTTGCGCCTGCTGCGCCAGCGGCGTGCCGGCGGCGCGGCCCTCCAGCTTCTCGAACAGCGGGATGGCCTTGTCGTAGGAGCCGCCGTCGGCTTCTTCCTTGGCTTCCTGGTAGATGCGGTTGGGGCTCCAGTTCGCGGTGCGGTCCTCCTGCGTGGAGGAGCATCCGGCGATCAGGGCGGCAGCGCCGCACAGGGCCAGCAGGGTGGGGGCAGCCGATAATTTGGCGCGCAACGTCACAGGCAGCTTTCGTGAAGGAAACCCTTTCAATTATATCGGCCGGCCCCCTGCCGGAAGACCCGGCGCAGGCCCTGCAGGAGGAGGGCGGCGAGGCGGCCGAGGCGAGCGAGCTGCGGCTCTTTTGCATCGACGCCGCGCTGCACGGGCAGCGCCTGGACCGCGCCCTGGCCGTGCTGGTGCCGGAGTTTTCGCGCAGCTATCTGCAGCAGCTCGTCGAGGCCGGCGCCGTGCAGTTGCAGGGCCGCACGGTGCGCAAGCCGTCGACGGCCGTGCGCGCCGGCGAGCGCGGCAGCGTCGAGCTGCGGCCCACGCCGCAGAGCCAGGCCTTCCGGCCCGAGCCGATGGCGCTGGAGGTGGTCCACGAGGACGCTCACCTGCTGGTGATCGACAAGCCCGCCGGCCTGGTGGTGCATCCGGCGCCCGGCCACTGGAGCGGCACCCTGCTCAACGGCCTGCTGGCGCGCGACGGCGCCGCCGCGCGTCTGCCGCGCGCCGGCATCGTGCACCGGCTGGACCGCGACACCAGCGGCCTGATGGTGGTGGCGCGCACGCGCGAGGCGATGGAGGCGCTGGTGCGCATGATCGCGGCGCGCGAGGTCACGCGGCAGTACATCGCGCTCGGGCACGGCCGCTGGAGCGGCCCGGCCGCGCGGCAGGTGGATGCGCCCATCGGCCGCGACCCGCGCAACCGGCTGCGCATGGCGGTGGTCGACCCGCGCCAGCACGCCGGCAAGCCGGCCCGCACGCTGATCGAGTCGCTGGGCGGCACCGACGAGCTGTGCCTCGTGCGCTGCACGCTGGAGACCGGGCGCACACACCAGATCCGCGTGCACATGGCATCGATCGGCCATCCGCTGGTGGGCGACGAGGTCTACGGCGGCCGGCCGGTGGACGGCCTGGCGCGCCAGGCGCTGCATGCATGGCAACTGGCATTCGTGCATCCCGTCACGGGCGAGGCGATGCGCTGGCGCCGCCCGCCGCCGGCCGACCTGGCGGCGCTGCTGCGCTCGCGGGGGCTGGACTACAATCGCACCTGACGGCTCGCCCTGCCGCCGGTGACAGCCCACCGGACCGCGCCTCCCCTGTCGCGCCTGACGCGGCGCCACTGCCGTCCCACCGCTTCTTTCTCTTTTCTGTGTTCTGAACGCGCGCCTTCGCCGGCGCCTCTTCCCGGACGACGCGAACCATGAATACGGCGGATGCCAAGCGCATTCTCGAAACCGCCTTGCTCTGTTCGGCGCAGCCGTTGCCGCTGCGGGACCTGCGCGCGCTGTTCAACGACGAACTGGGCGCCGACACCCTCAAGACGCTGCTGGCGGAGATGCAGGAGGACTGGACGCAGCGTGGCCTGGAACTGGTGAGCGTGGCCTCCGGCTGGCGCTTCCAGAGCCGCCCCGAGATGCGCGACCACCTGGAGCGCCTGCATCCCGAGAAGCCGCCGCGCTACACCCGTGCGGCGCTGGAGACGCTGGCCATCATCGCCTACCGCCAGCCCGTCACGCGCGGCGACATGGAAGACATCCGCGGCGTGACCATCAATTCGCTGATCCTCAAGCAGCTGGAGGATCGCAACTGGATCGAGGTCATCGGCCACCGCGAGACGGTCGGCCGCCCCGCGCTGTACGCCACCACGCGCCTGTTCCTCGACGACCTGGGCCTGGCCTCGCTCGACCAGTTGCCGATGATCGAGGCGCCCCGCCAGCCGGGCCTGCCCGACGGCGGCGAACAGTCCTCCCTGCCGATCGACGAGCCCGAGGCGGCTGCGCCCGCGCAAGCGGACGCGGCAGCGGAGCAGGGCGGCACGGCCGACGAGGCCGCGGCCGCCGCCTCGGACGCGCCGCCCGCGGCCGACGCCGATCCCGCCATCGCACCCGACGAGCCCCAGGCTCCGGCGGTGCCCGATCTCCCTCCCGAAGCATCCTCCCCCGAGAACCAGCCATGAGCGCCTCCGATCCCGACAGCCTGCCCGACGAGCCGATGGGTGCCGAGGACAAACCGGCGGCCCCGCCCGTGCCTGCGACGGACGCGGAAGTCGCCGGCCCGCCGGCCGAGCCGAAGCCGCGGCGCCGCAAGCGCGCGCCGGCCAAGGCGGCGCAGGAGGCTGCCGATGCGGTGGAAGACGCGCCGGTCGTGACCGACGCGCCGCCGCCGCCTGCCGACGAGCGTCCCGCAGAGCGCATCGAGGACGTGGACGGGGAAGACGTCGACGATGAAGAAGAGGACGAGGACGAGGATGACGATGACGACGAGTTCGACCGCGCCCGCCGCGCCGCCGAGCGCGAGCAGCGCAACGCGCCGCCGCCGGAGCCGATCCAGTTCGCCGACGTCGTCTCCGGCCGCTTCGACGAGGACGAGCAGCACCCCGAAGTCGCGCTGCCCAAGCGCGTGCTGCTGCCGCAGGCCGACGCGCCCAAGCTGCACAAGGTGCTGGCCCAGGCCGGCCTGGGCTCGCGCCTGGAGATGGAGCGCCTGATCCTCGAGGGCCGCATCTCGGTCAACAACGAGCCGGCCCACATCGGCCAGCGCATCCAGTACGGCGACCAGGTCAAGTTCAACGGCAAGCCGATCCGCTTCCGCATCGCGCCGCCGCCCCCGCGCGTGATCGCGTACCACAAGCCGGTGGGCGAGGTCGTCACGCACGACGATCCGCAGAACCGTCCCACCGTGTTCCGCAGGCTGCCCCGGCTGCAGCAAGGCAAGTGGCAGTCGGTCGGCCGGCTGGACCTGAACACCGAGGGCCTGCTGCTGTTCACCAACTCGGGCGAACTGGCCAACCGGCTGATGCACCCGCGCTTCGGCCTGGAGCGCGAGTACGCCGTGCGCGTGCTGGGCGCGCTGTCGAACGAGGAGAAGCAGCGCCTGCTCGACGGCGTGCAGCTCGACGACGGCCGGGCCCAGTTCGGCACCATCGAGGACGGCGGCGGCGAAGGGTCGAACCACTGGTACCGCGTGACGATCTCCGAGGGCCGCAACCGCGAGGTGCGCCGCCTGCTCGAGGCGGTGGGCCATGCCGTCAGCCGGCTGATCCGCATCCGCTACGGCGCCATGGTGCTGCCGCGCGGTCTCAAGCGCGGCGCCTGGCTGGAACTGGACGAGCGGGACATCCGCGCCCTGACCAAGGCCGCCGGCGCCGAGGCGCTGCTGGCGCGCTCGGGCCCCGGCGAGGCCGGCGGCGGGCGCAACGGCGGCAACCGCAACAGCAACAACAAGCGCCGCCGCGGCGGTCCCAAGGGCAGCGGCCCGCGCCCGGCCACGCCGGGCGGAGCGCGCGGCTTCGGCGGCGGCGGTGGTGGCGGAGGAGGGCAGGCGGCCGGCCGCAAGAGCCGCGGCAATGGCCCCAAGGGCGGCGGTGGCGGCGGCAGCAGCGCCCAGCCGGATCCGATGAAGACCTCCTTCGGCTACATCGGCAGCGACAGCTTCTCGCGCCAGCAGCGCGGCCCGGGTGGCGGGCGCGGCGGCCCGGGCGGTGGCATGCCGGGCGGCGGCGGTGGCGGCGGGCGCCGCCGCAAGCGTTCGCGCTGAGCGGCCACATTCAATCGCCGGGCCAAGTCACGGATTCCGCTGCGGTTTTTGCCCGCGGCGACGGCCGGGACGTCATTCGTCCGGGCTAAAATAACGGGCTTTGTCGAGGCCGGGGGTGTCTTTCCCGCACGGCCTTGCGCATCCGAACAACCACGCATTTCCGATTCAACAGAAAGCACTTCCATGGCCATCGAACGCACCCTGTCCATCATCAAGCCCGACGCCGTCGCCAAGAACGTCATCGGCAAGATCGTCTCCCGCTTCGAGGCCGCCGGCCTGAAGATCGTGGCCGCCCGGCTGGTGCACCTGTCGCGCGCCCAGGCCGAGGAGTTCTACGCCGTCCACAAGGAGCGTCCCTTCTTCAAGGACCTGGTCGACTTCATGATCTCCGGCCCGGTGTTCGTGCAGGCGCTCGAAGGCGACAACGCGATCGCCAAGAACCGCGACCTGATGGGCGCCACCGACCCGAAGAAGGCCGCGCCCGGCACCATCCGCGCCGACTTCGCCGACAGCATCGACGCCAACGCGGTGCACGGCTCCGACGCGCCGGAGACGGCCAAGGTCGAGATCGCCTTCTTCTTCCCCGAACTGAAGTAAGCCCGTCGGCGACCGCACGGGCGCACGCATGAACACCGCCGTCAACCTGCTCGACTTCGACCTCGAGGGGCTGGCTGCGTTCTGCGAGCGCCTGGGCGAGAAGCGCTTCCGCGCCACGCAGCTGTTCCGCTGGATCCACCAGCGCGGCGCGAGCGACTTCGGCCAGATGTCCGACCTGGCCAAGTCGCTGCGTGCCAAGCTGGCCGAGACGGCGACGGTGCAGGCCCTGCCCGTAGTCTCGCAGCAGATCTCGGCCGACGGCACCATCAAGTGGCTGTTCGACGTGGGCGACGGCAATGCCGTCGAATCCGTTTTCATTCCCGAGGAGGACCGCGGCACGCTGTGCGTCTCCTCGCAGGCCGGCTGCGCGGTGGGCTGCCGCTTCTGCTCCACCGGCCACCAGGGCTTCAGCCGCAACCTGACCACCGGCGAGATCGTCGCGCAGCTGTGGTTCGCCGAGCACTTCCTGCGCCGGCACCTGCAGCGCAGCGACCGCGTCATCACCAACGTGGTGATGATGGGCATGGGCGAGCCGCTGCAGAACTACGCGGCGCTGGTGCCGGCGCTGCGCACCATGCTCGACGACAATGCCTACGGCCTCTCGCGCCGCCGGCTCACGGTGTCGACCTCCGGCGTGGTGCCCATGATGGACCGCCTCGGCGCCGACTGCCCGGTGGCGCTGGCCGTGTCGCTGCATGCGCCGAACGACGCGCTGCGCGACGACCTCGTGCCGCTGAACCGCAAGTACCCGCTGGCCGAGCTGCTGGCCGCCTGCCGGCGCTACCTGGCACATGCGCCGCGGGACTTCATCACCTTCGAGTACTGCATGCTCGACGGCGTGAACGACCAGCCCGAGCACGCCAGGGAGCTGGCGGCGCTGGTGCGCGAGCACGGCGTGTCGTGCAAGTTCAACCTCATTCCCTTCAATCCCTTCCCGGCCTCGGGCCTGCTGCGCTCGCCGGCTGCGCGCGTGCAGGCCTTCGCGCGGCTGCTGGCCGACGCCGGCATCGTCACCACGGTGCGCAAGACGCGCGGCGACGACATCGACGCCGCCTGCGGCCAGCTCGCCGGCGACGTGAAGGACCGCACCCGGGCGGCCGAGCGCATGGCGCAGCGCCGCACCGTGGTTCTGCACCGGTCGCCGGCCGGTGCGCCTGCCGCCCTGGCGGCCCATGCCAGTGAGCGCCCCCAGGGCCGGGCTGCGCCCAGCCTGCCCCCCGAGGGGGGCAAGAAAACTTGGGGCGGCCCGGCGTTTTCTTGTGAGGAGCACTGACCCGATGACATCGCCCTTCCCGCCAGTCGCCGCACGGGGCGTGCGCAGGCTGTGGTGCACCGTGGCGCTGCTCGCGCTGGCCGCCGGCTGCACCACCACCACCACGACCACGACCACGCTGGCCGACACGCGCCATGCGGGGCCGCCGGTGGCCGAGCCGGCCGATGCGGCGAACATGCAGCGCCGGGCCGAATTGCGCATGCAGCTGGCGCTGGGCTATTTCCAGCAGGGCCAGCCGGAGGTGGCGCTGGGCGAGGTCAACCAGGCGCTGGCGGCCGATCCCAACCTGGCCGCCGCCTACAACCTGCGTGGGCTGATCCACATGCGCCTGGACGAGCCCGAGAAGGCCGAGGACAGCTTCCGCCGCGCCATCGCCCTGAAGCCGCGCGACGCCGACGCACGCCACAACTACGGCTGGCTGCTGTGCCAGCAGAAGCGCTACGCGGATGCGAGCCGCGAGTTCGCCGCCGCCCTGGCCGTGCCGACCTACCAGGAGGCGTCCAAGACCCTGATGACCCAGGGCGTGTGCCAGATGCAGGCCGGCGACCGTGCGGGGGCCGAGAAGACGCTGATGCAGGCCTACGAGATGGACGCGGGCAACCCGGTCATCGGCTACAACCTCGCGCTGCTGCTCTACCAGCGTGGCGACTTCGCCCGCACGCAGTTCTACGTGCGGCGCATCAACAACGGCCCGACGGCCAATGCCGAATCGCTGTGGCTGGGCATTCGCACGGAGCGCCGGCTGGGCAACCGCGAGGCGGTGGGCCAACTCGGCACGCAGCTGCAGCGGCGCTTCCCGCAGTCGCGCGAGGCCCTGGCCTACGAACGTGGCAGCTTCGATGATTGAGCGGGCCAGCGAGTTCGGCGCGTCCCTCTCGCAGCCGCTGAGCCCGGGCGACACCTCGCAGCTGAGCGCCGGCGACATGCTGCGCCAGGCGCGCGAGGCGCACGGCCTGCATGTCGAGGTGGTCGCCGCGGCGCTGAAGGTGCCGCCGCAGCGCATCGAGGCGCTGGAGAACGACGACATCGAGGCGCTGCCCGACCCCGTGTTCGCGCGGGCCCTGGCCGCCAGCGTGGCGCGCGCCCTGCGCATCGACCCGGCGCCCGTGCTGGCCAAGCTGCCGGGCGCCCAGAAGGTGGCGCTGGCGGAGGCCGACCGCAGCCTGGGCGGCAGCATCCGCAGCCATGTGCCGGGACACGGCGGCGGGCTGGGCGGCTGGGTGCCGTCGCGGCCGCTGATGGGCGGCGTGGCCGTCCTGCTGCTGGCGGCGGCCGCGGTGTTCTGGCTGCCCCAGTCGGCCTTCGACCGGCTCGGCGCCTGGGTGGGCGATCTCACATCCGGAGCCGGCGGCAGCGCCGAGAACGGCGCGCCACCCGCTGCCGCGCCTGTGGCGGCGGCCGCGCCCGGCACCGTCGTCGAATCGGTGGCGCCGCCGACCGCTGCGGCCCCGGCCGGGCCGGCAGGCGCTGCGGCGCCGGAGGGCACCGCGGCCGCATCGGCGGCGCCCGCTCAGGACGTGCCCGCGGCCCCCGCCACGGCCGAGCCGCTGGTGCTGACCGCCGCGCGCGGCGAATGCTGGGTCACGGTGACGGATGCCGGCGGCAAGGTGCTGCTGCAGCGCATCCTGGCGGCCGGCGAGACGGTGCACCTCTCGGGCGCGCTGCCGCTGTCCGTGGTGCTCGGGCGCGCCGCCAGCGTCGACGCGCGGGTGCACGGCGAGGCCTTCGACCTCGCGCCGCTGACCAAGTCGGGCGGCGTGGCGCGCTTCGTGGTCAGGTCCTCGTGAGGCCGCACCGGATTTGGAGCGCCGAGTGACTTCTTCCCTGCAGCAGCCCATCGCCCCGGCCTCGCCGCAGCCGCGCCGTTCGCGGCAGGCGAGGGTGGTCTGGGGACCGCGCGTGGTCACCGTCGGCGGCGACGCGCCGGTGCGCGTGCAGTCGATGACCAACACCGACACGGTGGACGCGATCGGCACGGCCATCCAGGTCAAGGCGCTGGCGCAGGCCGGCTCCGAGATGGTGCGCATCACGGTGAACACGCCCGAGGCCGCCGCGCAGGTGCCCTACATCCGCGAGCAGCTCGACCGCATGGGCGTGGACGTGCCGCTGGTCGGCGACTTCCACTACAACGGCCACCGCCTGCTCACCGAGTACCCGGCCTGCGCCGAGGCGCTGTCCAAGTACCGCATCAACCCCGGCAACGTGGGCAAGGGCGACAAGAAGGACAGGCAGTTCGGCCAGATGATCGAGGCCGCGATGCGCTGGAACAAGCCGGTGCGCATCGGCGTCAACTGGGGCAGCCTCGACCAGGAGCTGCTGGCCAGCCTGATGGACGCCAACAGCCGCCGCACGCCGCCCTGGGACGCCAAGAGCGTGATGTACGAGGCGCTGGTCACCTCCGCCATCGACTCGGCGAAGCTGGCCGAGTCGATGGGCATGGACGGCGACCAGATCATCCTGAGCTGCAAGGTCAGCGGCGTGCAGGACCTGATCTCCGTCTACCGCGAGCTGGCGCGCCGCTGCGACTACGCACTGCACCTGGGCCTCACCGAAGCCGGCATGGGCACCAAGGGCACGGTGGCCTCGGCCACGGCGCTGTCGATCCTGCTGCAGGAAGGCATCGGCGACACCATCCGCGTGAGCCTCACGCCGCAGCCGGGCGAGTCGCGCACGCAGGAAGTCGTGATCGCCTCCGAGATCCTGCAGGCGCTGGGGCTGCGGGTGTTCGTGCCCAGCGTCACCGCCTGCCCGGGGTGCGGGCGCACCACCAGCACCACCTTCCAGGAGCTGGCCAAGCAGATCGACGACTACCTGCGCATGCAGATGCCGGTGTGGCGCAACAAGTACCCCGGCGTCGAGGCGATGAAAGTGGCCGTGATGGGCTGCATCGTCAACGGCCCCGGCGAGAGCAAGCACGCGGACATCGGCATCAGCCTGCCCGGCACCGGCGAGGCGCCGGCGGCGCCGGTCTTCATCGACGGGCAGAAGGCCTTGACGCTGCGCGGCGAGAACATCGCCGCCGAGTTCCACCAGATCGTCGAGAACTACATCGAGAAGCGCTTCGGCCAGGCCCACGCCGCCGAAGCCTGATTCCTGCATCCCATGGCTGAAAAGATCAGTGCCGTCAAAGGCATGAACGACATATTGCCGGCCAGCGTGCCGCGCACCGACAAGCTGCCCGATTCGGCGCTGTGGCACTGGTTCGAGTCGACCGTGCGCCGCGTGCTGGCGCGCTACGGCTACCAGTACATCGTCACGCCGGTGGTGGAGCCCACGGCGCTGTTCGTGCGCGGGCTGGGCGAGGTCACCGACATCGTGGAAAAGGAGATGTACTCCTTCACCGATTCGATGAACGGCGACCGCCTGACGCTGCGCCCCGAGGCCACCGCCGGCATCGTGCGCGCGATGGTGGAGCACAACGCCCTGTACAACGGGCCGCTGCGGCTGTGGACGCTGGGCCCCATGTTCCGCCACGAGAAGCCGCAGAAGGGCCGCTACCGCCAGTTCCACCAGCTCGACGTGGAGGCGCTGGGCTTCCCGGGGCCGGACGTGGATGCCGAGCTGATCCTGATGGTGCGCGCGCTGTGGCGCGAACTGGGCCTGGTGGAAGGCGAGCACGTGCGGCTGGAGATCAACAGCCTGGGCCAGCCGGCCGAGCGGCAGGCGCACCGCGAGGCGCTGATCCGGCACTTCGAGGCGCACGCCGGCCTGCTCGACGCCGACGCGCAGCGCCGGCTGCACAGCAACCCGCTGCGCATCCTCGACACCAAGAACCCGGCCATGCAGCCGGTGGTCGAGGCGGCGCCGCAGCTGATGGACTTCCTGGGCGCCGAATCGCGCGCGCACTTCGACGCCGTGCGCGCGGTGCTCGACGCCGCCGGCCTGGCCTACCGCATCAACCCGCGCTTGGTGCGCGGCATGGACTACTACAACCTCACCGTCTTCGAGTGGGTGACCGACCAGCTCGGCTCGCAGGGCACGGTGTGCGGCGGCGGCCGCTACGACGGGCTCATCGGCCAGATGGGCGGCAAGCCGGCGCCTGCCGTGGGCTTCGGCCTGGGCATCGAGCGGCTGCTGCTGCTGATCCAGGAACTGCGGCTGCCGGTGCCCGACGCGGCGCCGGACGCCTATGCCATCGTGCCCTCGGCGGCGGCGCTGCCGCAGGTCATGGCCGTGCTCGAACAACTGCGCGCGGCCGGCGTCGGCGTGGTCCAGCATGCGGGCGGCGGCGGCATGAAGGCGCAGTTCAAGAAGGCCGACGCCAGCGGCGCGCGTTTCGCGCTGATCTTCGGCGACGACGAACTCGCCCGCGGCGAAGTCACGGTGAAGGCGCTGCGCGACGGCAGCGGCGCCCAGCTCGCCCGCCCGCTGGCCGACGTGGCCGCCTGGGCCGCCACCCTACAATCGCCGGCTCCCTCCAACTGACAGCGCATGGCGACCCATCTCGACCTCGAAGAACAGGAACAGCTCGACCGGCTCAAGGCCTTCTGGAACACCTACGGCACGCTCATCACCTGGGTGGTGCTGCTGGTGGCCGCTTCGGTGATGGCCTGGAACGGATGGCAGTACTACCAGCGCCGCCAGGCCGCGCAGGCCGCCGCCCTCTACGACGAACTGGACCGTGCCGTGCAGGCCGGCGAGGCGGACCGCGTGCAGCGCGCCTTCGACGACATGAAGGCCCGCTTCCCGCGCACCGCCTATGCGCAGCAGGGCGCCCTGCTGGCGGCCCGCAGCCTGAATGACAAGGGCCGCGCCGAGCCGTCGCGGGCCGTGCTGGCCTGGGTGGCGGAGCAGGGCACCGACCCCGGCTACAAGGCCATCGCCCGCCTGCGCCTGGCGTCGGAGCTGATGCAGGCCAAGTCCTGGGACGAGGCGCTCAAGCAACTCGCCGCACCCGTGCCGAAGGAATTCGAGGCGCTGGTGGCCGACCGCCAGGGCGACATCCATGCCTCCCGCGGCCAGCGCGAGGAGGCCGCCGCCGCCTACCGCAAGGCCTGGACCGCCTTCGGGCCCGGCAACGAATACCGCCGCCTGGTCGAGATCAAGCTCAATTCGGTCGGCGTCGATCCCGCGACGCTGGCCGCGCCCGCAGCCGGCGCCGCCAAGACCACCCCCTGAAGCGAACCGCCGAACGCACCATGAATCTCAAGCGTCTCATGCCCGCAGCGCCTGCCCTCCGAACGGGGGCCGCCATGGTCCTGATCGCCGCGCTGGCGGCCTGCTCCGGCACCCCGAAGCCGAAGCCGGCCGAGCTGCAGCCCAACCCGTCGACGCTGGGCGTGCGGCAGGCCTGGACCGCCAAGCTGCCGGCCGTGGACATGCCGCTGCAGGTGGCCGTCAACGGCGACACCGTCACCGTGGCCGCGGCCGACGGCACGGTCGCCGCCATCGACGCCCGCTCGGGCACGCAGCTGTGGCGCGCCAGCGTCGGCTCCGAACTGATTGCGGGTGTCGGCAGCGACGGCCAGACGGCCGCCGTCGTCACCCGCGACAACGAGGTGGTGGCCCTCGCCGGCGGCAAGGTGCTCTGGAAGGAGCGCCTGTCCGCCGAGACCTTCACCGCGCCCCTGGTGGCCGGCCGCCGCGTCTTCGTGCAGGCGGCGGACCGCAGCACCACCGCCTTCGACGGCGCCAGCGGCCGCCGGCTGTGGACGCAGCAGCGCACCGTGGGCGATTCGCTGGTGCTGCGCAAGCCGGGCGTGCTGCTGCCCGTCGGCGACACGCTGGTGGCCGGCGTGGGCGCCCGCCTGGTGGGCATGAACCCGGCCAACGGCCTGTCGCGCTGGGAGGCGCCCGTCGCCGCGCCGCGCGGCACCAACGACGTGGAGCGCCTGGTCGACCTGACCGGCACCGTCAGCCGCGTGGGCGACACCGTGTGCGCGCGGGCCTACTACGCGGCGGTCGGCTGCGTCGACACGGTGCGCGGCATGCTGCTGTGGACCAAGCCCTCGGTCGGCTCCGACGGCGTGGGCGGCGACGAGCGCGCCGTCTACGGCACCGAGAACAACGGCACCGTGGTGGCCTGGCGCCGCAACGACGGCCAGCCGATGTGGTCTGCCGATCACCTGCGGCTGCGCACGCTGACGGCGCCGCTGGCGGTCGGCCGCACGCTGGTCGTCGGCGAGGACACGGGCACGGTGCACTTCCTCTCGCGCGAGGACGGCAAGACGATGAACCGCGTCACGCCCGACGGCTCGGCCATCGCGGCCACGCCAGTGGTGGCGGGCAACACGGTGGTGGTCGTCACGCGCAACGGCGGCGTGTTCGGCTATAGGCCGGAGTAAGAGCCCACCCCCGTTTCTCCCGGACTTCGTTCCGGTCGAATCCCCCCTCAAGGGGGCACACCCGACGGCCCGGCCCTTCGGCAGGCTCAGGACAGGCCAAGGCCGGTTCCCTGGGTGTTCCCGCATGGCCTGCTCCGCGGCCTTCTGATCCGCCAGCCACGGCATTTCCGCAGCCCACGCCGATTCCGGCGGCGGGATACATTTAGCCCATGAAACCCGTCATCGCCCTCGTCGGCCGTCCGAACGTC